>CAJBRY010000779.1 GCA_903958085.1 uncultured Geobacteraceae bacterium | reverse complement strand
GTGCTGCGGATCAGTTTCCGCAGCTTCTTTTGGGGTCATCCCAAAAAAGGCTGCATCAAATTTATCAATGTTATTCAAAACACCCCGCGCCCTGACATAATCCGGATTATTCCTGAGCTTATCAAAATCGGGTTCAGCTTTGGAAAGTTCCTCATCAGTAAACCTTCTGATTGTATCTTTCCCCCCGATGAGATTATTCCAGAACTGTTCCACGTTATCAGCTCCTGTAAATCTGCATGACATCCCTATGACTGCTATTTTATTGGTACCTGTATTCATTTTAATATTAACTATTTATGATTATTTATTTAAAGTATACTACTTACGGTAATTTTTGAAATTGACATTTTTTTTGTTCTTAACCTTGTTTAATATTTCTATATATTTTAAAAAGACTTTATCCCGTTGTTTACCCAGTATGAAATCACCCTGACCTTTAATTGTAGGAAATTCAAAGATAAGTAGAGCTTTTAAAGGAAAAATAAATTCCGCTGATATTAAGTTAGCAAGATTAATTGCAAGTATTGATGTTCCTCCATTCTCAAAGAAATTCTTTGAAGTGTTAATGTTTTTGGTTTTCAAAACGGTTTCCCAGATACTAATCAATTTTTTTTCTGTAGAACTAAGTGAATCATAATCTATCTCATGTTTCTCTTCCGTTTCATCTGTAACAAAAAGAAGTGCTTTCTTGTTTATCTTTCCATTGGGAAGTCGCGGAAAACCATCACTTACCTGGAAAAAGGATGGTATCATATATGCCGGCAGTTGTGCTGATAAAGATGATGATATCTCATCTTTGGTCAGTTTGAATTCCGTATCAGCGTTTAAAAAGGCCACAAGCCTCTCATCATTTTCACCAAACTTATGAATCTTTACAACAGCTTCCTTTACACCCGGCAAACGCGAAATAAGACTTTCAATCTCCCCAGGTTCAATCCTGAAGCCTCTCAGTTTGATCTGATTATCACTTCTTCCAAAGAGTTCTATATTACCATCGGCGAGATATCTGCCAAGGTCGCCTGTCTTGTAGATTATCTTTCCGTTTTCCAATGGAATAAACTTCTCTGCAGTTAACTCCGGCCGGTTCTGATAACCCTTTGTTACACCAACCCCTCCGATACAAACCTCACCAACAACTCCAACAGGAAGCTCATTATTATTCTTATCAAGAATGTGGATGGTAGTGTTATCTATCGGCTTACCTACCAATATAGGAAGTACTGAATCGGTAAGCTGTTTGCAGGTAGACCATACCGTAGTTTCTGTTGGCCCGTACATATCCCATAACGATTCAACTTTCGGAAGAAGGTCGTTGATAAGTGAAGGAAGGATTGCTTCGCCACCGCATAATGCCTTCAGGTTCTTTTTCCCTTTCCAGCCGCTGCCAAGAAGAATGTTCCAGGTGGCAGGTGTTGCCTGCATTACGGTAATATCATTAATATCAAGCAGCTCTGACAGCTTCGGACCATCAAATATATCATCAGTGTTTGCAACGATCAGTTCTGCGCCAACGGACAGGGGAAGGAAAACCTCAAGTACAGATATATCGAAGGAAAGTGTTGTAACGGCAAGTAACCTCTCCTCTTTTGAAAAGCCCGGATTCTTTGACATGCTGTTAAGAAAATTCACAACAGCCTGGTGATGAACCTTTACACCTTTTGGTTTTCCGGTTGACCCCGATGTGTAAATCATATAAGCAAGAGACTGGGTATCTATTGTAACACCAGGATTTTCGATGCTGTATTCACTGATCCTGCTTATGTCTGAATCGGTCAAAACAATTGATGTGCTGTTGAACTGACCGAACCGGGATTTCAGAGAACTCTGGGAGATAAGAACTTTAGCACCAGAGTCTTCATACATATAGCTGATGCGGTCGTCAGGAAACATAGGATCCATCGGCAGATAACAGCATCCGGACTTAAGAACACCAAGCACGGAGACAACCATATCAGCAGATCGCTCCAGACAGATCCCCACCACATC
>CAJBRY010000778.1 GCA_903958085.1 uncultured Geobacteraceae bacterium | reverse complement strand
TGTTTACCTGGATGCTCGAATAAAGTGGTTTGTATGATATGTCGAGCGATTTCTGGAGTGAATTCTGTATGGAGATTTCCTGGGTAATTCTGAGAACAATATGATGCAATTCTTTCAGTTTTTCCTCTGACGGCTGAGAACTTAGTGACAGCAGTTCGCTCTTTCCCACAAGTCCGCATAGTATGTTGTTGATGTCATGGAAAAAGGTACGCTCCAGGCAAGTTCTGTATTGTTGCACACTGATATCTTGAAGAAAAAGGAGTACATAAAGATTTTCATCAATTACTAGTGGGCAGCTGCGAACACTGAAAAAAAGGTCAACATTCTGGCTATCTTTTTCAACGGTAAGTGCACAGGTTCGTTCTTGTGGTTGCCTAGTTTCCAGGGCTGCCATTATCGAAACTACGGCACCACACGTGGAGCAATACTCTGAAGTTCCACACCCACCAGGCATTTCACAGGCATGAATGCAGTTTACAGTTTCCCCGGGCCGCAAACCCAGTATCTGCCCAGAATCTTCAACCCCTAAAAGCTTTATAAAAGAATCATTGAGTGAAATTACCTGCCGTTTGTCATTTAATACCGCAAACAGGCCATTGGCAATAGTCATAAGGCCACGTATGAATTCATTGGTAGTAGCTCGTTTGATATCTTCATTAAGTTCTGACTTGTTTTTTCGCTCAGCCGGAGCAAAATGGGTTGGAGTGTCTGAATTCGAAGATAGTGGTTGTTCAATCTGAGCAAAAGAGGTCGCATCTCCTATTGTGTTCATAAGCTCCCATCCATAATAAGAAAATTATTCAAGCTCATCCAATTTCATGACTGCATCGCGTAATGTTGATAATTTGTACGGTTTCTGGATAAATCCAGCTAACCCTTTACCTATGAATTTCTGTGTGACTTCATGTTCGCTGAATCCACTGTACATAATTACCTTAACATCAGGTTTAAGGTATCTTAAAATTTGCATTCGATAACTATACGCGCATAAAAAAAAATTGCACAGACTGTTTTTTCATATACGGGGTGGTATACTTGAATCAGATGGAAAGAAGTTGAAAACATTTACAAGGAGGGCTGAATATTTATGAATGAGACTCCACCAGAGTGGAAACTTACATAGATTTGGTCATCGCTCCGATTGAAGGTAAAATCGGATAAAACCTAAAAGGTAACGTAATATTGAGGTATAAGCGAAGCCCACCGCATGACTTGGTGGGCTTTTTATTTGTGTGAAGCTTTGATTTCAGACTCAGCCTCTGCCTTAATACAGATAGTACCATTATCCAGAATTGCCCAAAGGGTTAGTGCTGACGTGGAATCTCCATCTGTGAACTCCTCCTGTGATGTGTTTTCTAACACATTTGGTGTTCACGTTTTCAGCTTACTTCAGCCAAGGCAATGTCGGCTATTGAGGACAAGTTCCAAGGGATCTTTGAAGGGAATACTGCAGAGAGTGATAAAACTGAAAAAATAATGATCTTGTGGTTAGCCTTCTCGGGCTACCCACTTTTTATTTTTCTGTGGTGTACCAAGTCGCTTTACCAGAACCGTGCTGTTCCAGATAACTCTGATTTACCAGTTGTCGCAGATGTATTTTAACTGTATTGCGGTTTACACCGAGCAAGGTGACTGCGTCTGTAATGGTAAGACGTCCACGGTCTTTTGCTAAAACGAGCAGTTCTTCTGAAACAACAGACAAACGCTCAAGAAGTTTTTCTTGCTCAATTTTGCGCAGGAGGATGTCCTTCTGTTTTTTTAGGCTCTGCAAAAAGAAACGAATCCAATCATTCAGATTCTCATCATCAGTACGAATTTGTTTTTGAGATGACCGCAGTGCCCGGTAATAGCCATCTTTGTTTTCCTCTATGATCCTTTCCAATGAGCTGTACGGAACATAGCGGTAGCCTGCCTGCAGCAGAAGTAAGGTTGTCAGTACCCTTGAGAGTCTGCCGTTACCATCCTGAAATGGATGTATGGCAAGGAAGTGTACAATGAATGCACCAATTACAAGAATTGGGTGTAGCTCTCTGGTGGCTAGAGCCTGTGACGTTGCGCTTACCAGATCAGACATAATACGGGGAGTATCAAATGGAGATGCTGTTTCAAAGATGACGCCAATACTTTTACCTTCAGCATCAAATGCTTCTACGTTATTTACCAGCTTCTTGTATTCTCCGTAATGAGACTGATCCTTGCTGCTGTATTTCAAAAGCAGACCGTGCAGTTGCTTGATATGATTCTCTGTGAATGGAATGTGCTCCCATGATGTGAATACCGTATCCATAGCTTCCGCATACCCAGCCACCTCCTCCTCATCTCTAGAGCGAAAAGATTGGATGTCAAGGTTACGCAAGAGCAGATCTATCTCATGGTCAGAAAGCTTTGCCCCTTCTATACGTGTTGAAGAGCCTACGGATTCTATTGTAGCGACTCTCCTCAAAGTCTGGAGCTTATCTGGAGCAAGTCTCCCCAGCATTTCCCAGCGGCCTTTGAACTCGTCCAG
>CAJBRY010000777.1 GCA_903958085.1 uncultured Geobacteraceae bacterium | reverse complement strand
CCAATTGAAGCTATTAAACAAACCTACTTCAGATTACCAAAGGGTATGGACGTTCAGTTTGGATTGCCTGCGTTTCTGGCAAAAGCACTCAAAAGACAGCTCACATCGTTCCCTGTAGCTAATTCCAAAAAGTGCATTTTATGCGGGATATGTCGTGACGCCTGCCCACCTGGTGCAATTACAATAAAAAACAGCGCGCTGTCAGTTGACAATTTGCGCTGTATCCGTTGCTGGTGCTGCCGAGAGCTCTGCCCCCACGATTCAATGCTAATAAAAAGAGGTTTGCTGCTTCAGGCACTTATGTTTATTACAGGAAAGAAAAAGGGTTAGGATTCTTCATCATCAGCGCCCATCGGAATTTCACGATAAGCACGCTCTTCCTCTACACGCTTCGTTTGAGCCTGCATTTTCTCAAGATCTGATTTGCATTTTACGCAGTGTCGCGTGAAAGGCATAGCTTTAAGCCTGCCAAGCGGGATGTCCTCATCACACTCTTCACAAATACCATACTCACCATCATCAATACGTAGGAGAGCTTCGTCAATACTGTGTATCTTTTCACGCTCCCTATCCCCAAGAAGAAGACCTAACTCACGATCACGTTCTGAAGACGCCTGATCATAAATATCTCCGCTTGGTTCAATTGCTGCGACAGCTTCGGTGCTGTTTTTAACTGATTTTCTGATTTCCAGAAGTGTCTCATCTTTCAGCTTTTCAAGAATTGCTCTGATCTCCAGCCATTTTTGTTCCTTCATTACTACAGCCAATTCCGGGACTGGAGATTTATCAATCAGCTTTTTTTGGGGAGACATCTTTTTGGCTGAAGTTTTTGGAACATTTTCAATAATTGGTTCTGTTGGAATTGCAATTGGAGCCGGCTTCACTTTTAAAACAGTTTTTTTTAGTTTAGGTACCTTTTCCTGTATTGCCTCTTTAGGCGTTATCGCCACCTTGTTTGCCTTGCTAACACTTTTCTCCGGCACCGGCATCGTTAAAACCTTTTTTGCCTTAAGCTTTACATCTCTTGGCGCGGATGTTTTTGCTGTTTTCTGTTTTGTCGCCATGATTTTATTATCTCCGCGTACTGGATATTCGTCTGATTGCCTTAAAAAAAGGGGCCAAAATATCACAGAAAAGCGCAAACTTGTCAAGCTCAATGAAAGGTTTGCCCTCAGTAAAGACAAATACTATTCTATGATTGCAAATTCAGCACGCCTGTTCATTGCCCAAGCCGCCTCAGAACTCTCATTAACAGCAGGTTTTTCTTTGCCATAACTGAGAAGGGAGAGATTTTCTGCTTTTACTCCAAGAGTTATCAAATACTTTTGAACCGACTTGGCACGATCTTCCCCAAGTGCCAGGTTGTATTCCGCAGAACCACGTTCATCGCAGTGTCCTTCAATCTGAATTTTTGAAGTGCGGAATGACTTAAGGATTGTTTCGGCATTTTTTGTAATGGCTTCTCGAGCATCCGGTAGAAGATCAGATCTATCAAAATCAAAATATACTATTTCAAAATTGCTTTTTGAAGCGGCCGAAAGTTTCGCCTGCTCATCATACTTTGCCTGTTCATCAAGATTAGCCTGCTCAGCAAGTTTAGCTTCTTCTGCAAGCTTCGCCTGCCTTGCCTGCTCTGCAAGTTTAGCCTGCCTTGCCTTCTCGAGCTTCGCCTGTTCTTCTACCCTGACTTGATCAGAGTTCTCTAGCGTAACATCTGCAACTGTTCGCGAATTCTTCTTTCCCATCCCGGTATTTGCACAGCCACCTGCAATCAATGTGACTATGCTGATTCCGATCAGCAGAACTACCATACCCATAATCTTTTTCATAACAAATGCTCCTGTTCTGCATAAAGCAAGGCTTATGCTCCCAATGTGTCATATAACCGGGTAATTATACATATCAGGTCTGGTTATGCAACCGATAATATGATCTTAATCAGCGGCAAACCATTACTGAGCTGACCAAACCGGCTGAAAGTATGCCCCCCCCCTACCCTTTGATATCTTTGTCTGCCCGGTTCCATCGGAACGCATGACGTATATTCCACTAACACCACTACGCTTTGAACTGAAGCATAAAAAACGACCATCAGCAGACCAAGAAGGATTTTCATTATTCCCTTCGGTAGTAAGTTGATTATTAGAAGAACCGTCTAAAGTTACAGTGAATATATTGAAACCACCACCAGACATACGTGAATAAGCTATTTTGTCTCCCTTAGGAGACCAACGTGGATTAACATTATAGCTGCCGGTTTTTGTTAGCCTCCTGACATCACTTCCGTCAGAATTCATTACAAATATTTGTGGTTTACCCAATCGATCTGAAACAAAAGCTATCTTTTTACCGTCAGGCGACCAGGCAGGATAGAGATCAAGTGCCCTGTTATTTGTCAAACGGACAGGATTACTACCATCTTTATTCATTGTATATATTTCGGCATCACCATCCTTGCTAAGGGCAAGGGCTATTCTGCTGCCATCCGGGGACCAACTACCGGTGTAATTAAGCCCTTTACGTTTAGACAGGGCAACCTCGGCAGTATTGTACAATGAGCGTCTATACAGATCCGGATTGCCCCGTTTATATGACGTAAAAATAATTTCCCGGCCGTTGGGTGAAAAATCTGGGTTCATATTTATCGAGCCGTTTTTGGTCAACGGAAGAGGGTTGTTACCATCCCAATCCATTACATAAATTTCCTTGTTACCCGTTTTTGTTGATACGTAGGCAATCTTGGTAGTAAAGACGCCCTTTTCTCCGGTAATAGCACGCAGCATTTCATCGGCAAATGAGTGACTGAAGCGCCTGACATCCTTAGGGCTTCCAAGAAAGCGTTTTGCGGTAATCAACTTTCGATTTATAACGTCAAAAAGGCGTAATTCTATAGTCAGCTTTTCATCTTTCAGGCTGAATTCACCACTGACAAGCAGATCAAAACCAGCATTCAACCATGGAAGAAAATCAGCATCGGAAAGCAGCAACTCCCTGGACAAAGATTGCTGAGGACGGCCTGATGCAACAACAACTCCTGACATATTCATATCATAAACAATTATTTCAGATATTTGTTTAGCCGTTTCCGTGCGGGATAATGGATCAAGAGCATTTGGCAGACTAACTGCCATTTTCAATTGGCGATTACCTGGCGCTGTTACTTCAATATAGTCAGACTGTCCATATACACCGACCGGAGCAAGGGCCATCAAAAACACAAATAAGAGTATTTTCATATATTTATCCATAATTAGCGTGATGCACCATTAGAAATATCTTTGGGCTTGAAAACAAAACCATTTTCAAAAATAGTCCGGGTTGGAGGGGGCGTAAACTTTTCACTGGCAAGATCTATCGCACGTCTTACCGCTAATTCAAAAGTTGCATCCCCGCTACTGCGTTCAACCTTCATCCGCAAAAGTTTACCATCCGCTGAAATCGTAATTCTTACGGTCACTTCAGGATTTTTTGTTGTATAGCTAGTCGTCAATTTAAGAGCGTCTTCCAGACGCGATTTGATGTAATCAGAATACCTGCTGCCAGATTCAGCTCCGCCAGCTCCAGGTGCTCCAATTTTTGAAGCCCCTGTTTTTATTTTGCTTCGCAGCTTTTCGAGGATCGCCTCTTCGCGGCGAAGCTCACTGTTTCTTTCTAATCGAGCCATCCGTTCAGCGAATGCTTCACTTTCTGCATTTTTTGGCAAAGACTCGGCCTTAACCGGTTGTATTGGCTTAGCTATTGTTTTAGGCACATTAATTGGCGGAAGCGGAAGCGGTTGCGCTTTTTTCGGTGCCGGCAGAGGCGCTGGCTCCTCACTCTCGGCTTGTGCTGGGATGCCAGACTGAGGCTTTGCAACCGGCAAAGTAACCACATCTACATAATATGCTTCCTGAATTGTTTGCTTCTGCGGAAAAATTCGCCCCGACCATAATAACAATAAAAAAACCGCCAGATGAATGACGGCTGATACGACAAAACCGACACTAATGCCGGTGTCAATTTTTTCGATACGGGATGTCATTATTTTGCAGCCGGCTCTGTTACCATACCGAGGCGTTCTATTCCGGCACCCTTGATATCTGCCATTGTACGTACTACCTCACCATACGGAACTCCGGCATCAGCCTTCAAGAAAACCTCTTTTTTTGCCCTTGTAGCAAACATGGTTGTAAGTCGCGTACGCAATGAACCAGATGGAACTTCCTCTTTGTCAATAAAAATTTTGCCACTTTTACCGACTGTAACAACCACTGACTCCTCTGCAGGTGCCATAGCTCGTGTATCAGCTTTTGGAAGATTAACCTCTACCCCTTGCTGCATCATTGGAGCAGTAACCATGAATATCACAAGCAACACCAACATTACATCCACCAAAGGAGTAACGTTTATTTCTGCCATAATAGCGCGATTATTGTTTCCACCCATCGCCATGATCTATTTCCCCGAAAAATTGCGCTGTACGATATTAAGGAATTCCGTTGAGAAACTGTCCATTTCATTTATCAGAACACGGATCTTATGCTGAAAATGATTATATGCCATTACTGCAGGAATAGCTGCCACAAGCCCGATTGCCGTAGCAATCAGCGCTTCAGCAATGCCAGGGGCGACAACTGCCAGTGAGGCAGAACCAGTTTTGCCAATTCCTTCAAACGCGGTCATAATACCCCATACAGTGCCAAACAACCCAATAAATGGCGATGTAGAACCGGTCGTGGCAAGAAATGTCAAATACTTCTCAAGTCGAGTTATCTCTAAATTTGTCGCTCGGCGCAAAGCACGTGACACATTTTCAACTCCCCCAAGATCGGTACTTAAGGCACTCCCCTCGCTCTTGCTGTCAGAATCTACAACTTTTTTCAACTCACTGTACCCCTCATTAAATAAAACCGTCAGAGGGGAGTGAGCAAAACGATCAACCTGAAAGGCGATTGTGTCAAAGCGCTTAGACTTCCAGAAAAAGTCCATAAACCTCTCTGATTCACTATTTGCACGTTGAACCTGAAAAAATTTAAAAAGTATGATAGCCCAAGAAACAACCGAGAATGAAAGAAGAAGCAAAAGAACCAGTTTAACAATTATGCCTGCACCTAGGATTATTGCCACGGATGATACCTCCGCATGGTATGTGAGATCGAAAAACGTAGTACTTTCAAGCAGTCAAGTCAAGACAAAACCGACATAAACAACTTCAACGATTCAGCCTTCCAACAGTTCTACAGCGATATACCCCAAGATCACATCAGCCAGCCGTTTTTTTGGCATTAGGGGGCACTCAACGTTTCTGCCATCCTTAAAAAAAATCATTGCCCTATTGTTATCCACATTAAAACCGGCATCAATCTGACTGACGTCATTAGCAACTATCATATCCAGATTTTTTTCAGCAAGTTTTTTCGATGCATTTTTTTTAAGCGAATTTGTCTCAGCTGCAAAACCAACCAGAAAAGGACGTCGATCCATATTTCCCAAGGTAGCAAGAATATCAGGATTTTTCACCAATTCGATGGCAGTACAATCAACATCCTTCTTGATCTTGCTGCTGCTTCTCTTTGAAGGGCGATAATCAGCCACCGCTGCAGCCTTGATTATTACATCACATTCAGCCACTTGTGCCATGACTTCTCGCTGCATATCCATCGCACTTGTAACCTCAACAAGCGTCACTCCAGCAGGCTTCATCAGAGATGTCGGGCCACTGACTAAAATCACCTGAGCTCCTCGCATTCTGGCACAACGCGCCAGAGCATAGCCCATCTTGCCGGAAGAATGATTGCTGATATAGCGAACCGGATCAATTTCCTCTCGCGTAGGCCCTGCAGTAATCAGAATTTTTCTGCCTGTTAAATCTTTCTTGGTAAGTGCCGCTAAAGCACTTTCAAAGATAGCTTCAGGCGAGGCAAGCTTTCCCTCACCTTCCCAACCACAAGCCAGGCTTCCGCTCACAGGCGCCTCAAAAAGATATCCATAACGACGGAGTTTTTGTTCGTTTTCCTGATAGATCTGGTTTTTATACATATTAACGTTCATGGCAGGGGCAAATAAAACCGGTGCTTTGGTAGCCATAATCGTTGTAGTCAGCATATCGTCTGCAATTCCACCGGCAATCTTACCTATAACATTTGCCGTTGCAGGGGCCACAATAAATAGATCAGCCCGATCAGCTAGTGAAATGTGCCCGATTTTTTGCTCCGAGAGCAGGTTAAACAACTCCGTGTGTACCGCATTTGATGACAGGGCCTGAAATGTAAGCGGCGTCACAAACTCCTGAGCTGAGCGGGTCATTATTACATGAACATCCGCACCTGCCTTGGTCAAAAGGCGCAACAACTCAACTGACTTATAGGCTGCTATCCCGCCAGATACACCCAAAATGATTTGTTTGTTTTTTAGCATGTAATGCAACCTGACTAAAAATATGGATTACAGTTTTTTTCGTGGCCGATAGTAGTATGCGGACCGTGTCCAGGATAGACAATGACATCTTCGGGCAAAGCAAAAAGTTTTTTGCGAATTGACTCCAGAAGCTGCTCATGTGATCCACCAGGAAGGTCGGTACGCCCGATAGAATCAGCAAAGAGAGTATCACCAGTGATAACTTTCTGTTCCCCATCAAAATACAGACAACATCCACCAAGCGTATGTCCGGGTGTATGAAGTACTTTTGTGCGGAAAGTTCCAAAATAAATATCCATACCTTCAACCAGATATGCATCTGCATTTGGTGAATTATCGCACTGTATACCATATGCTCTGGCAACGTCGGATACTCTGCTCAGCATCGGTTCGTCAGCCTGATGTATAAGTAGTCGTGCTCCAAAGGCTTCAAGCGCCTGACGATTCCCGCCAATGTGGTCAAAATGTCCATGAGTATTTATCACTGTATGAATATTCAAATCGTGATGTTTTACCACTTTGAGGATCTGCCCTACATCTCCTCCAGGATCAATAACAATCCCTTCTCGGCTTTTCTCGCACGCAACAATATAACAGTTAACTGAAAGAGGGCCCACCGGAAGCGTTTCAAATATCATAGATCTCTCTCTTTTATCCAGACTCGAAAAGTATGTCTTTCGGGTAGATCTGGTATCTCTGTTTGTTGACATCCTCAAGGGACGTGCTACACTGAACCGTCAATAATGTTCGGGTGCACAAAATTAATTGAGCACTAAAAATAGAATTTCATGATCTAAACTGATTGGCGTCTGTCCCGTCCAATGTGTCCATTGGACGTATCTTCTAATACGAAAGGAGTTATGCATTTATGGAAACTTGGATCTGTACTATTTGTCAGTATGTCTATGACCCGGCAGTTGGTGACACTGATCGCGGAATTGCACCGGGCACGTCTTTTGAAGATTTGCCTGAAGACTGGAGTTGCCCACTCTGCGGAGCCGGCAAAGATGTCTTCGAAAAAGAATAAAAAGAAAACAGGGGGCGGTTTTTTATCCGCCCCCCTCTTTAGTTAGTCTATTTTTTTAGTGTGTCGGCGTTCTTAATAATATCAACCAGAGTTTCGCCAGCTTCTACTTTAATCCTCCAAACCAAGCCGCACGCCCCACACTCTTTTACCGGTGAATGTTCAGCCGAAAAACCACTTGAATGCATATCAAGATCCACTTCAGTCCGACTGCCACAGTTAGGGCACTTCATTGTTTCTACCTCCAGTTAAATTTTCTACAACTTGCTATGCCAATTCCGGCAGGATAGTTATTATTGCAGTAAACAACTCGTCCAGATCAGCACGAGTCATATCACCCATGTGTGCGATGCGGAAGGTTTCTCCCTTGATTTTTCCGTATCCATCATCAAAAGCAAAACCGGCTTCGCCAAGACTCTTCTTAAGATTAGACAAATCAACAGCTCGACTGTTGCGACTACAGGTCAATGTCTGCGAGCGGTACTCCGGAGCCGGAAACGATTCGAAACCGCGATCAGTAAGCCATCCGCGCACATATCCGGCAAGATCGTTATGTCGACCCCAACGGTTCTCCAGACCCTCTGCAAACATCCGCCGAAGCTGACAATCAAGAGCATAGATCAGTGATATGCAAGGCGTAGAAGGGGTATTGTTTTTGGCATCGTTTGCAGCAAACTCTATGAAATCAAAATAGTATCCACGCCCTTCAACACTTGCTGCTCTTTTAAGCGCCTTTTCGCTTGCTGTAAAAACAGCAAGACCAGGCGGCAACGCAAAAGCCTTTTGGACTCCAAATATACAGCTGTCAATACCAAGTTCATCCACAGGGATTTTGAGTGCGCTCATAGACGAAACTGTATCGACAATAAACATAACATCAGGAAATTTTCGCATTACCTCAGCGATTTCAGGCAGAGGTGACATTACTCCGGTGGATGTTTCGTTGTGGATCATGGTCATGCTGTCGTATTTACCGGAAGAGAGAACTTCTTCAACAGCCTCAGGAGTTACTGGCTTGCCCCAGTCAAAACGTATCGCATCAGCCTGTTTGCCGCATCGCAGAGTAACATCATGCCATTTGTCTGAAAATGCCCCGTTGCAAAAATTTGCACAGCGCGTTCCAACCAAATTGCGAACAGCTCCCTCCATAACACCAAAAGCGCTGGAAGTTGCCAAAAACACCCTTTCGTTAGTGAAAAGCAGTTCTTTCAGCCCAGACGTAACGCGTCCATGAAGTTCAGCATATTCTTTCATGCGGTGGCCTATCATTGGTGATGCCATTGCATTTAGAATATCTGCATGAACTTCTACCGGCCCCGGAATAAAAAGTTTTTTATGCATTTAATGGGTTACTCCCATAATAGATAATATTTGCCAAGCATTTGTGAAACTAACAAATGGAGGTAACAATGTCAAGATTCCGGGAAAATGGCAAAATGCGGGATAAATCATATATTACCAAAATATTCGACGCAATTTGCAATTGACGATGATTACCTCTGCCTGTATAGTCGCCCAGTTAAATGTCATTTCCCCCTACAGAAGGAGCGGTTATATGCTGAAACAAATTTGTGTATTAGCCAGCGCAGTATCAGTATTTATGCTGTCAGTCGTCTGCTCTGATGCAGCAGAAACAAAAAACATCAAGTTCAATTTCAAAAACGCTGAGCCTGTTATCTTCAATCATGCAATCCACCTAAAAAAGTACAATAATAATTGTAAAATATGTCACGATGCTATTTTCAGCCTGAAAAACAAGAAGCGCTTCACCATGGCAAATATGGAAAAGACCAAGTCCTGTGGAGCTTGTCATAGCGGGATGAAGGCTTTCAGCGTAGCAAGTGAAAAAGATTGTTCCCGCTGCCATAGCGGAAAACCGCGTGACATTACTTACACAATAAAGGGACTTGGCACTGCATTATTCAGCCATTCAAACCATATTGCAAACACAGGCGGTGCATGCAAGAGCTGTCATAATGGAAAAGTTATAACCGGCAAAGAAAAAGCGGTATCAATGGCTGAGATGGAGAAAGGACGTACCTGCGGTTTCTGTCATAATGGCAAGCAGGCGTTTGCAGTGACGGCGAACTGTGATAATTGCCACAAAGGACTTAACCCTAAAGAAGTAACATTTAATCTGAAAGGCACAACACCTGCTACTTTCAGCCACAAATTCCATACTCAGGCATATGGATGCAAAGATTGCCACACAAAAATATTCCCCTATAAATCAGTCGTAGGCAAGGCAAATATGGATGACATGCTAAAGGGTAAATCCTGCGGTTCTTGCCACAACGGTAAAGATGCTTTTGCCTCCTCTGCTGATTGTGACAAATGCCATAAAGGAATGAAACCAGGTAAAATCACCTTTAAGACGTCCGCCGGCGATGCGACTTTCAGCCATGACTTCCACACGCAAGCGTACAAATGTAGCGACTGTCATATAAAAATATTCCAGTTCAAATCTGGCGCAGTAAAAGCGAGTATGGGAGATATGGAGTCGGGTAAATCCTGTGGAGCATGTCATAACAAAGGCAAGGACGCCTTCTCCGTACAGGATGATTGTGGCAAGTGCCACAAAATGTAGATTTACTATTTGAAGTCTTGTCTGTTTGAAAAGACTGAACTTTAACAATAAAGGGGTGGCGGGAAACATTTGTCACCCCACATTTTTGTAGTGTGATTCCCCGTTATTACAGCCTTGCAATGAATTATCCAGAGGATTACGTATTCAATTTTCGTTGCTATTCTGAATGAACCTGGTGTATACCCGAACAGATTGTGGGAGTATTTAGTCTTACTGGCTTTTAAGCTGTATACACGAGGCATGAACATAGTTTGACAGGTTATCAGTAAAATTTCTATTAGGAGGATTTGTCGATGTATTTACACTTTTTCAGAGTGATCTTGCTGGCGTTTCTGACAGTAGGCTGGTTTGTGCCGGCACAGGCCGAGCAGGGAATGGCTATTGACCCGGCAACATGCCTGGGTTGCCACAGCAATAAGTTGTCGGTCCATGACTTTGCAGCATCTGTACATGGCAAAAATGCCTGCACAAGTTGCCATGTTGACATTACCGATCTCGCAAAACATATGAGAAAAGAGATAAAGGTAGAGAAGGTACACTGCGAGCGCTGCCATAAAAAGCAGAACTCTGAGCACTATGCGAGTGTACATGCAGAAAAAGGTGTAACTTGTGCAGATTGTCATACCGACATCCATACTCATAACTACTGGAAAAACGATAAGCGCATTGCCGTAGCAAAATGCGTCCAGTGCCACGACAAAGAGTCGGTATACCGGAACTCAATTCATGGCAAAGGTGTTGCGGCAGGAAATATGGATTCAGCGGCCTGCCATGACTGTCATAATCTTCATGCTATTGACAAACTGGCAGGAGCAAAAGATTTCAAAGGTCGTGAATTTCATACCAAGGTCTGCATGAAATGTCACAGCGACGAAAAGCTGATGTTGAAAAATAAGGTTACAAATGTTGCTGTTAAATCATACATGGAAAGCTACCACGGCAAGAACTATCGTCTTGGTTTCCCTGAAAAAGTAGCCGGTTGCGCTGATTGCCACACTGCGCACTCTGTTCTGCCAAAAGCAGATCCTCTTTCAAGTGTCAACCCCGCTAATATGGTCAAGCAGTGTGCTCCTTGCCACCCTAAAGCTACTCCGCTCTTTGCAAAGTTTTATTCACACGGCGAGATGACAGATCGCCATAAATATCCGATACTGTTCTACACTTTTGTAGCAATGACGGGACTGCTACTTTCTACATTTGCCGTTTTCTGGGTTCATACTCTGCTCTGGATGTTCCGTGGCTTTGTTGAAAACCGTGAAAAAGCTGAGGAACTGGCTTCTGGCAAACACCACCATGTGCATTCTACTCCGGCAGGTACGCACGTGCATGTTATTCCGGATGCACACAAGCAGTATCGCCGCTTTAACCGTATCCATATTTTCATGCATCTTCTGGTTATTACCAGCTTCCTGTTGCTCTCTCTGACCGGCCTGCCACTCAAGTTCAATACTCAGGCATGGGCAGTAGCAATGATGAATATGTATGGTGGTGCTGCTAATGCTGCACTGTTGCACCGTATCGGTGCTGTTATTACGTTCGTATATTTCGGAATGGCTCTTGTTATGAGCGTCAACTTCCTCTTTATCCGAAAGGACATTAAAGGCAATCCGCTGCAACGACTCTTTGGGCCGGATTCGCTATGCTTCAACCTGCGTGATATTGTGGATGTGTACCGTATGGTCAGATGGTTCTTCTTCAAGGGTGAAAAACCCACATTTGAGCGTTGGACTTACTGGGAAAAATTTGACTTTGTCGCAGTATTTTGGGGTATGTTTGCCATCGGCGGATCCGGCCTGATGCTGTGGTTCCCGGAATTTTTCGGGTTGTTCCTGCCAGGTTGGGCGTTCAACGTAGCAACAATTGTCCACTCTGATGAGGCGCTTCTTGCCACCGGCTTCATCTTCTCGGTTCACTTCTTTAACACTCACGGACGCCCGGAGAAGTTCCCGATGGACTTCGTTATCTTCAACGGTCAGATTGCTAAAGAAGAAATGATGGAGGAACGTGGCGATCAGTGGAAACGCTATGAAGAAGAAGGCATCACCGAGCAGTTCGCCTGCAAAAAAACCAGCGGCGTTATGTATGACTTCGTGGTCAAGGGCTTTGGATTTACAGCCCTGGCGATAGGAATTGGACTGCTTATGCTTATGATTCTAGCATTTATGGGAGGCGGAGGACACTAATGCCGCCGTAACATACTCAAAAATAAAGGCCGTACCTGTAAAAAGGTGCGGCCTTTATTTTTGCATAGCCACTTTCGAAGAGAAATACTGGCTAATATTCATTTTGGTTGTAGCTAACTTTGACGATCTAACTGCCATGCTAAGAGCAAAAACTGAAATCATATCAGGTAAGGATTGAGAGCAACTACAACTTGGTACACTGAATTAAGTTGGTGATTTGCCATCTCGCAGATGTTTAGTGATATTCTTCAGAAACTCCCGCCCAACGATATCTCAAATTATTCCTTTCGTATTCACTTTTGAATCATTGCCATGTCAAGACAAAAGCCCGCAACTTCCCGCCATTATCGTCGCGGTAGTACACTACCTTAATATTTTCAGAAATTCTTCCACGCTGAATTTCGTACCCATCAGTTTTTTCAGACGATTCTGGTTTGAGAACAGGATTATTTGTGACTTGACGCAAGACACCTTTCATAAATGATTCAGGCACGCCATTTCCACCTCGATCAATTATCTGAATGGCTTTGATAGTTTGAGCCTCGCGCAATACTTTAAATTCCGTCACTTGCCCTTTGTATCTTTCCCAACCCATATTGTCCACACCGTGCTGTTTATCAAAACCATAACGGGGAATAAAATCCGGGAGTGTTGTAAGGCGATTCACAGATGTAGTTGAACCAGATGTCTTCTTTGAAGCACTGTTCTCTGAAATGGCTGTTAACACGGACTTATCGCTAATGCTGTCTTGAGTCTTGGGCACAGGAGATGGAGCTTTTACTGTAACGGCATCAGCTTTTGCTGGTTCTGATACAGCGGACAAAGGTGCAGATGATTGAGCAACATTTTTTTCTACAGCCTTTGTTGCTGGTTTATCCGCTAGCATATCCGTTTTCGAAGAGGATCTTTGTTGAAAATATGTTATGGCTACTACTGCCACAACAACTGGTGCCAACCACAAGAGAAAAACAACCTTTTTAGAACGTGTTGGCTTGGCCTCTACAGTTTCAATGTTTCCGACACTCCAACTCTGGTTAAACTGCGGCGGTGCCTGTTCTACAGGTTCAGGCTCCCGGGTATTGCTGACTGCATTGTCAAATGAGCTGTTAAATTCAGAATAGACCTTTAACCGCTGACGTGGAGCATAAGTAATACCTTGATCCTCCAGCGATGTTTCCTGTACTGATACAGAGGCTGCTGGCAAAAGATTTCCTGTTGCGATTTGCTGCTCTTCGGAAACCTTAATTGGACTGGGATCAGTCATCAATTCTGAACTACTTACCTGCAAAGAAACATGATTTACATTTTCAGATAGCTTTTGAGAAGACGGCATTTCATTTTTTTTCGGCTTACTTAGCAGCTTTGCCAGAAGCTGATGCAATACTGACAGGAACTCACCGTCTTCTAGCGAAGTGTCCAACCACCCCTGATATGGCTTCAAAACCGAATCATTTATCTGCCCTGAAGAAGCCAGCAACACAAAACGTGACCGTTTTCGTCCAAGCTGTTTTTTTAGATGCATTAGCAAGATATCAGCCGATAGACCCGATAGATGGGTTTGTACAAACACCACATCTGGTTTTTCTATCGAGATCTCTTCACCACCTTTTTCGAGGTTATTGACTATTCTGAGGCGGATGTTTTTGTCTTCAGTCAGTCGTCCAAAAATTTTTCTCAGCCGCGCCACATCAGTTATCAGTAACAGATTGCTCACAAGTAAACCCCTTCACCGAAGATTCTGGTATTGTAAGGTATGGAACACTGTTAATCAACAGTTTACTATGTGCTTTTAGTTTGACAAAACAGTACGGTGAAAATTATTATCACAAAATTCTGAAATATTTATGACTATGGGGGGGGTATGGGAAAAACGTATAAAGTAGCAGTTCTTGCGGGAGATGGCATTGGTCCTGAGGTTATGACTGAGGCACTTAATGTTCTTGACGCCGTCGAGAAAAAATTTGATGTTACATTCACTCGTACCGCAGCCAACGTCGGTGGAGCCGGCATAGACAGAGAAGGAAAAGCGCTTCCGCAAACCACGGTTGACATCTGCAAGGCTTCTGACGCGATCTTATTTGGCTCGGTAGGTGGCCCAAAGTGGGAAACTTTACCCCCGGATGAGCAACCGGAACGGGGGGCATTATTACCGCTGCGCAAGATCTTCGGCCTGTATGCAAACCTGCGCCCGGCAATTATTTTCCCCTCTTTAACCGGTGCTTCGTCACTGAAAGAGGAAGTAATTGCAGGTGGCTTCAATATTCTGGTTATTCGGGAGCTGACTGGTGGAATCTATTTCTCTCAACCAAAGGGAATTGACGGCGTCGGCCGTGAACGTATCGGTGTTGATACAATGCGTTATAGTGTGCCGGAGATAGAAAGAATTACACATGTTGCATTTCAAGCCGCCAGAAAACGGGGTAAAAAGGTCTGCTCGATTGACAAGGCTAATGTACTTTCAACCTCAGTGCTATGGCGCGAGATAGTTATTGGAATAGCGAAAGAGTACCCTGATGTGGAACTCTCCCATATGTACGTTGACAACGCTGCCATGCAGCTGGTCAAGTGGCCAAAACAGTTCGATGTTATCCTGTGCGAAAATATGTTCGGCGACATCCTTTCCGATGAGGCCGCCATGTTGACCGGCTCACTTGGTATGCTCCCATCCGCATCGCTTGCAGAAGGAACATTCGGTATGTATGAACCATCCGGTGGCTCAGCGCCGGACATTGCGGGCCAGGGGATTGCGAATCCGATTGCCCAGATTCTCTCAACAGCTATGATGCTCAAGTTTTCTTTCGGCATGTTGAATGCTGCTGATGCAATAGACAACGCTGTTGCAAAGGTATTAGATCAGGGATACCGCACTGCCGACATTTACCAGAAAAAAGATGGTGAAAAACTGGTTAACACAAAAGAAATGGGTGCCGTGATAATTGCAAATTTGTAATTCAATTTAACAGAAAAGGAATGCGACTATGAAAGTTGGAATTGTAGGTTGGCGTGGTATGGTTGGTTCAGTACTTATGCAGCGGATGCAGGAAGAAAACGATTTTGCCCTCGGCTTTGAACCGGTATTTTTCTCTACTTCGCAGGCTGGCCAACCGGCGCCTATGAATGCTGGAACACTGAAAAACGCTGATGACATCTCGGAACTGAAAAAGCTGGATGTGATCATGACCTGTCAGGGTGGCGATTACACCAAGGCCATTCATCCGGAACTACGCAAGCAGGGGTGGAACGGATACTGGATCGATGCCGCCAGCACCCTGCGCATGGAAGATAATGCAGTCATTATTCTTGATCCGGTCAACCGCAATGTCATCGACACGGCACTGGCTAAAGGCCAGAAGGATTTTATCGGTGGCAACTGTACTGTCAGCCTTATGCTGATGGGCTTGGGTGGCCTGTTTAGAGCCGGCCTTGTAGAGTGGCTTTCCTCTATGACGTATCAGGCTGCTTCCGGAGCTGGAGCCCCAAATATGCGTGAACTATTGTCGCAGATGGGAGTTCTGAATGGTGTTGTAGCTGAGGAACTGAAGGATGCCGGTTCTGCCATTCTGGAAATCGACAAAAAAGTTACTGCAACGTTGCGTGACGGTTCCATGCCGACTAAAGAATTTGGCTTCCCTCTAGCTGGAAACGTCCTTCCATGGATTGATCGCGAAGTTGAAGATGGTCAAAGCCGCGAAGAACTTAAGGGTTTCCTAGAAACTAACAAAATACTCGGCAACAGCACACCGATTCCGGTTGACGGCATCTGCGTCCGGGTCGGCGCCATGCGCTGCCATAGCCAGGCGATTACCATCAAGCTCAACAAAGACCTGCCTCTAGCCGATATTGAAAGCCTGATTGCTAATGACAACCAGTGGGTCAAACTTATCCCCAATACTAAAGCTGAAACATTAGCCGGGCTGACTCCTGCTGCAGTGTCAGGTACTTTGACTGTACCGGTTGGCCGGGTACGCAAAATGAAAATGGGATCGCAGTTTGTGCAGGCATTTACCTGCGGTGACCAGCTGCTGTGGGGTGCTGCTGAGCCACTGAGAAGAATGCTGCGGATTCTGCTGGAAAAATAACTGATTCAAAGCAAATCTGTTCAAATGTGAGTTGGCGCCCCACTTGGGGCGCTTTCTGTTTGAGGCCCCCAATGAAATCACTAACTGTAAAACCTGAACTGCTTGCTCCAGCCGGCTCACTCGAATCCTTCTTTGCTGCTATAGAGAAAGGTGCCGACGCTGTATATGCCGGACTGCAGGAATTTTCCGCGCGTGCACGAGCCAAAAACTTCACTCTTGCACAAATGGAGCGAATGCTGGCATACGCCCATGGCCAGAACCGGAAAATCTATGTCACCCTCAACACTCTGGTAAAAGAGAAGGAATTGTCCCAGTTGGTTGATACCCTGGCTGCTTTGGCAGCGATGCGGGTGGACGGGGTAATTCTCCAGGACCTGGCGGTGGCTCGGCTAATTCGTAACCATTTCCCCTCAATTCCACTGCATGCCTCGACCCAGATGACTATTCACAATACGCCGGGCGTTAAAATGCTTGAGAAACTTGGCTTTCAACGGGCGGTTCTGGCGCGGGAACTGACACTCGAGGAGGTTGCGGCCATTGTTTCTTCCACAACGGTTGAAATTGAATGTTTTGTCCATGGCGCACTCTGTTTTTCTATATCCGGTCAATGCTTTTTCTCTTCGCTGCTTGGTGGCCACAGCGGCAATCGCGGTCGTTGTGCACAACCGTGCCGACGTCTTTATAATCATCGCGGCAAAGAGGGTCACTATTTTTCTACCAGTGATCTGTCAGCGATAGATATAATTCCAGACATGCTCAAGGCCGGAGTCAAATCCCTTAAAATTGAAGGTCGCATGAAATCGGCAGAGTACGTTGCGGCAGTAGTTGAAGCCTACCGCACGGTTCTTGACGCACCTGAAAAATCCCGCAAAGAGGCGCTGAATGCTGCCAAGGGGATTTTGAAGTATTCATTCGGCCGGACGCCGACCAAGGGATTCCTGGCGAGCCAACAGCCTGACGACATCGCCAACCCTTGGCAAAAGGGGGGCACCGGGCGCTTCATCGGCCAGATTAAAAGCATTAAGGGAAAAAGTCTGTTTTTTGAATCGAGAGATCCGGTGTATGTCGGTGACCGGTTACGGGCTCAGCCGAAAAGTGATATGGCAGGCCAGGCCTGGACGGTGCGAGAACTTGTTGTCAATCGTAAAAAGGTTATGGAGGCGCCTGCGGGAAGCCTGGTTGAGATAGAGACGCCATTCAGCTTCTCAGTCGGTGATTCTGTGTACAAGGTGTCATCACGTGAGGCATTTACGCTGAGCGATAGTGCCTGTCAGCGCCGTCTTGACAGCGGCCCGCGTGAAAAACTTCCGTGCCGGCTTACTGTTTCGCTCAGAAATGGAGAATTCCTCATCTCTGCCGCCCTAGCTGGATATAATTATGAGTTTACCTTCCCTCTTGCTGAGCTGGAACCAGCCCGCAGCGGAAATATGCAGGCTGTTCTGTTCGGGCAGTTTTCGAAATGCGGCGATACGCCATTCAAGCTGGAATCACTCGAAGCTCCGGATTTTCCTGCAGTTCTGATACCTTCTGCTCTATTCAAGGATCTGCGCCGACGCTTTTACGGACAGCTATCTGAAACAGCTTCGTCCAATTTCCGTAATCATGTTTTATCTGCCAAAAAAAATGCACTACGCGATTTGGAAATTAATACCAACTCAAAGTCTAATCATGCAGTATGCGAGACTATTGCAATTGCTGTAGTCGACCCCAAAGACTGGAGGTTTCCTCTCCAAAACGGCGCTGATGCCACACTCCTGACGCTTTCAAAAGCGACTATACATCAGATTCCAGCCACAACTCCGCGTATGCGCGGCTTGGAAGATAACCTTATCTGGCAGCTCCCTTTCGTCATCTTTGATCGTGATATTCCACTTTATCGTGACACGCTTCGCACATTGTACAAGAGTGGTTTCCGCCGTTTTGAGGCGGCCAATCTGTCTCATTTTGAACTGCTGAACCAGTTTAAAGGTCTGCGCATCTCAACCAGTTATCGTTGTTTTTCTCTTAATAGCCAGGCTCTTGCCTTATGGCATGAATTTGGAGCTGAAACCGCCACACTCTATCTGGAGGATGACAACGTTAATCTTAGCGAAGTACTTGCTGCAAAAATTGACATTGAGAAGTCGGTGGTAGTCTATTCGTCATTGCCGGTTATGACCACCAAAATCCGTATGAAAGATGTCCACGCCAATACACCACTTCGCTCTGACCGTGGTGAGACCTATCTTGTTTCGAGCCATGACGGTCTGCAGACTATTAATTCTGCAGTTCCGTTTTCCTTAACTGCGCGGCATATGGAATTAAGGCAGAAAGGGTGCAATTCATTTGTGATAGATCTGAGCGGAGAACCACGTGAAAGATGGGGCAACATAATCTCTGCCTTTAAGTCAGGACGGGAAATTGCCGAAACAACGGAATTCAATTATGCATCAGGATTGGCTTAAATGAGAAAAGCTCTCCTTATACTTTCGCTGATCCTGTTGCTGACAAACCTTGCGTATGCCGGTCGAATGATTGAAGGCGTAGTTAAGACGGTTTATGATGGAGACACCCTATTGCTTACCACACGTGAAGAGAGCAGGCTTAAGGTCAGACTGTACGGTATTGATGCACCGGAAACAAAAAAAACTGACAGAGCAGGGCAACCTCACGGTGATATTTCCAAGAGAACATTGATGTACAAAATTATGGGGCGTCGAGTTACTGCAGAGATTATTGATATTGATCAGTACAAACGGGCCGTTGCTGTTATTCGATATTCCGGAAGAGATATTAACCGCGAAATGATAGAGGAGGGATCCGCCTGGGCATATCGCCAGTATTTACGAGGAAATTACGAACCGCAATATATTGGCAGTGAAAACAGAGCGAGATCTAGACGCACCGGACTTTGGAGAGAACCAGATCCAAAGCCTCCGTGGGAGTTTAGAAGAAAACAAAAAGAGCAGAAAAAACATTCATGGCACTGGTAATTTGCCTGGGTTACCGACGAAATTTTTTGGTCATATCCAGTATATGCTTGACTCTGGAGACGACTCGCAAAGGCTGAACAGGCTTGGGTATAAAATCACTGAATCCAAACTCCAGAGCCTTCTGTTCATCCTCCGTTGAAGCTTTTGACGTAAGCATAATTACTGGAATTTCTGCAGTCATAGGATTTGCTTTGATGGCTCGCAATAAGCCATAACCATCCATGCGAGGT
>CAJBRY010000776.1 GCA_903958085.1 uncultured Geobacteraceae bacterium | reverse complement strand
TCTTCGGCCGTCAGCGGGAAAGGTGTCTATTCAGTTACCCGGCCCAAACGACATAGACAAGTATTAAGCTTACATTTTATGGCTGTGATTGTGAAGATTTTTCAGAACGCTTCTGAAGGGTCGCAAATGAACTACTCACGTTCCAAAATGACGAATTGAATGTCGTCAAAATTCAGAAGGCTGAGCAGGAATCTGTTTTTACTTCATGTTCACGACCTTTTCTCAAATAAAGGTATCAATCGAGAGCCTATGCAAGCGAGATCTGGCATTGCAAGCATTCTGTTGCACAGAATAATCAGTAGACGACGCATATCACCGCCTGTGAGCAAGATCCATGTGTACTATCCGGTTCACTTCAAATCGATTCTTCAGACTCACGGTGAAGCCATTAAAGGTGGTTCATCAGAGCCATGCGACTTAAAGAGAGGAACCCCGGCAAAAGCATCTCTTATGAGTTTAAAGACATTTCTCTTCTGCTTTTTTGCCGTCGCAATCACACTGGCGATAACCAGGTGGTTCTCTGAGCCTTGTTCAGAACGAAAGCCACCTGCAACCCGTACTTTTCGTTTCATAACATGAACACTTTGTTCGGCAGCGTTATTTCCAAACGGGGCTTTGAAATTCGACACAAATCTAAGGTGCTCATCTTTATATTCACGCAACCGCTTCAGCAGGCAAAACTCCTCACGGAAGCGTTTTATGTTTTTTATGCCATAGATGGCTGCTTGATACTCTGTATCACCCTTATCCAAAATGGTGAGATAGCGCTGTTCCAGTACGGTATATTCTTCTGGCAGCAGGTCGATTACACCGGCAGCAATACGTTCAGCCTTAAAGGCCTTTGCATACAGCAAGAACTCCACCATCTCTTTGGCCCATTTGTGAGCCTGAATTTCGATGACAGCTTTCAGGTAGCGGAGTATATGTTGGTTACACTCCGAATGCGTTGCAAGCTTGTTCTTGTAATATGACTTGAAATGGTCATGTACAAGCAACCCGGTGAAGAATGCCAGTATGCTGCCCGTATCATCACAGTGGGCTCCACGTTTGCGGCTGTGTTCAAAGAGCGTGAATTGGTCATTTGCATATACGTTGACCCAATTTAGCTTTCCGTTGATTCGGACACCGGTTTCATCAACGCATAACAGGTTCGCATCGGCGAGACTCTGCTTGATCATGGCAACTGTCTGTGCCAGATTTTTCGCAAGGGAGGTTCGGATGTTCACTACCGTACCCGGGGACATATTGATTTTATCACCGCAAAGGCTGTTTATGATCTCTGCGGTCTTGAAATCCGACACATTCCCGTATTCATTAAGCATTGAAACAAGCGAGGCCATGTTGTCACCATACTTGATTGGGGCATTGAATTGGTTTGAGAAGGCTGCATGAAAGGCTTTATGGCACACCTTGCAGCTACCATCGAATGCCCGTTCTTCAGTTTCCCGCACAACAATCTCAACACCAATCACCCGTCTGGTCTGATAGCTTTCACCGAACTCAATCTCACCGCCGCATGTACAGACACCTTCTTTCTTTTCTATGATTGCGGCCGCTTCAATAACCGGATTCATAAAGTGGCCGATATGTCCCACCTGACCACCGGCTTTTTTCCCGCTGGGTTCACGGGTACTGAATGTATGAGGCTTTTTAAGACCGTCTGATGAGGGCGGCTTACTTGAATTTGAGCTGTCTTTTTTCATTCTGCCCTCTAAAACGGAAACTTTATCTTCAAGCGCTGAATTTTCCTTTTTCAAGTCATGAATCTCTTCTTTTTTTGCGTTGTTTTCTGCCATAAGCCTGGCGATTTCATCCTGCAATATCTGCACTATCGACTTGAGTTGAGCGTTGCTGTTTTTGCATTCGGCACATTTACAGTCAAACTGCTCCTTGTCGTTTCTGCGTGCATTCCTTTCATTGCTGAATTGCGTTTCCAATCCTTTAATCTGCTTGTCTCGTATTTGAATCGGTGTGAGAATACCGGTTTGTGCACTCATTTCTTTCCCTCATGCTTTCCCCTTTTGTTTTTTAACCATTCCGGAACCGGTTCCTGCACGAAATCACTCATGTAATTTTAACCGATAATCGGTATCCGGTGGGTACAGAGTAAGTGCTCAATAAACCTGGGAAGGTAAAAAAGGTCGCCGAAAAAAGTAGCTTTCAAGATAGAATACTACGCTTTTTGACCAATTATTGTTGCCAATCTTTCGGAATTGATCTCACATATAAATATATTTTTAAACAATATCAATTATCTCGTTTTCAATTACTTTCATCTCTTACCACTCTCGCTGATAACAATCAGGCGTCTTGATTGTATTGTATCAGATGATTTTGAGTTTGTCCCGTACATAATTTCCCAATTTGAAAATTATTTTTCAGGTACCCCGACCTATTGAGCACTTATGGTTCAGATAGATACCCTTAAACGGGAAAAGGGGTATGTCACATAGCCGCCCCAATAGCTTACTTTGCCCCATGTCTGGATTTTCCTCTATCAGCTTTCGGGCACCTGTGATTTTTTCATTTGTGATTTCTGGTCTGTTAAATCTCCCCATACAAAAAAGATTCAGGACAAACTTCGTGAGAAATGCCTCCGGAAAAAATGATCTTCAAAAAAAGAGGCGTAAATTATATAAAAAGCAATCCCGCCTCGTTCATACCCTATCGCTAAGCTACTTGTTGTTGATTCGTGGTTTTGCTAAACTTGGGGGGGGTAACTGAATAGACACGAGCCCGAAATATCTGAGGGAAATCCATGTGCGCTTCATCTTGCGTTCACCTCGTTCCAAGTGATCCTTCTTGCATTGTTCGGCCGCTGGATTACTGGATTGCTGGTTAAGCAGATTTCTGAGACTATACTCTTGAGGCATCATCAGATCAGTCACCGGCCAACATGCCATATGTTGACAACGATTTATACAGAGAAAGACTCAAAACAGATAAGGCTTGCCAATTTGATTGATATGCATAGACTCCCCGAGGA
>CAJBRY010000775.1 GCA_903958085.1 uncultured Geobacteraceae bacterium | reverse complement strand
TGTTGAAATCAACGATGACGGGCGAGGAATGGCAGCTAATAAATACTCCGCAGACAGATCATTCGGCATAATTGGTATGCGTGAACGTGCTCATTCCCTCGGAGCCACTTTTGAAATTACCAGTAAAAAAGGCAAGGGAACAAGCGTGAAGCTTATTATTCCATGCAGAGCTCAGGAGGGTACAGATGCGGTATCTTATTGTTGATGACCATCCCTTTATTCGTAAAGGATTGATACATGTGCTGCAGAATGAAATATGCGATAGAGGTCTTGTGATTGATGAAGCCGATTCATTCGATACTGCCATGGAAAAGATCCGGTTTCATGAGTATGATATTGTGACGGTTGACATCTCTCTTAGCGGTAAAAGCGGCGTTCATCTCCTCAAGCAGATCAAGGAAGAAAAGCCGCAGTTACCAGTACTTATAATCAGTACGCACGGCGAGGACCAATATGCCCTTGAAACCATAAAGCTGGGTGCTGCGGGCTATATGTCCAAGCATACCGCCGCTGAAGAATTGATATCTGCGATTAATCAGATCAGTGCTACTGGAAAATATATCAGTCCCAAAGTGGCTCTGTTGCTGGCAGAAGCGATTTTAATTAACACTTCAGCGCCAGCGACTCCCCATGAATTGCTCTCAAACCGTGAGTTGGAGGTGGCTACCATGCTGGCGCATGGTACGCAGGTCAAAGCGATTGCCTTCGAACTCGGCTTGAGCGTCAAGACCGTCAGTACCCATCGTACTCGTCTGCTCGCAAAACTCGGCCTCAACAGCAATGTTGCGTTGGCCAATTATTTTTCACAGAACAAACTCATCTAAAAACAAAACGGGGTAGGACAAAACCTACCCCCCCCGCCGAAACACTACTAACTGCTTCTAATTTAACCGACTATCCAGATTGAGTCCACACGCTTATCATAACAATAGATGATACGTTCATTTGGAAAGGTTGACTCCTGGTTGTAATTTTAGGAGGCATAGGCACAGATACATGAACGGCCACCAGACACATTCTCCAATCGGCAGAATCCTCTTTGTAGATCAAGATATTGCCATGGGTAAGGTGCTGGAATTAATTCTGACAAATGACCGGTTTCAGCTTGTTACTGTGTCATCCGCAGAGAAAGGTCTGGAACAGATGACAGCGGATAAGCCGTTTGACTTTGTTATTAGCGGCTATACCCTGCCTGGTATGAACGGTCTCCGGTTTCTGCGGCAAGCTTCCGAATTGTATCAGAAGTCGGTGCGCATACTCATGTCAGGCGGCTACGCAGACTCTGATGAGGTAAGCCTGGCAATACGTGAGGGCCATATCAGCAGGTATGTTTCAAAGCCGTTTTGTTATGCCACTTTCAGGGAAGATATAAATAACGATTTTGCGTCAATTTCGGTTGGAAAAACTCAACTCGACTACAACGCCTCGTAGACACACTAAAGATGTCAAAGGAGACCATCATGTTCAAGAATACAAGTATTGGAACCAAGCTGATGATTTCGTTTCTGGTAGTTAGCGGTATCACCATGATTGTAGGTCTTATCGGCTATTTTGGAGCCAGCAAGCTGGGAAACAACCTTGAAGAAGTGGCGGTTGTAAGACTGCCAAGCATTATGGGTCTTGCCTACATCAATGAGGCACAGACCTCTATTCAGGGAACCGAGCGAACCATGTTGCTCCAGGGAATCGATCAGAAAGTTTTTGAAACCCTCAAAAATGACCTTGACGAGGCGTGGGTTCGTGTTGCCAAAGGGTGGAAAATATATGAGCCGCTTCCGCAAACAAAGGAAGAGGAAAAACTCTGGAAAGAGTTTGTGCCGGCCTGGGAAAAATGGAAGCTGGATCATAAACGGATTGCAGCTCTATCCGCTGAAGGAAAGCGTGATGAAGCCATGGTTTTATCTTTTGATGGTGGGGAGAAATCGTTTCATATAGCAGAGGCGCTTCTGAACAAGATCACCGAGCTGAATGAGAAAATAGCCAAAGAAGAGCAAGTTAAAGGATTGGCCATGGTGAAGTTAGTTAAGACCATAAGTATTGTTGCGATGGTACTTGGCACTGGTCTGTCGATTCTCCTTGGTTTTTTCATCGGTCGTTCTATTAAACGCCCTCTCGCTGCCGGAGTTCAGGTGGCAAATCAACTGGCAGAAGGTGATTTGACCGTAGAGGTTGAGGTTACCAGTAATGACGAGACCGGCAAGCTGCTGGCTGCCATGAAAATCATGACAGAAAACCTGCGCAACATAATTGGAAAAGTTGCCGATACATCCACACAGGTGGCGGCAGCTGCCAACCAGCTACATTCCACTGCCGAGCATATCGCTACCGGAGCCGAAGAGGTGGCTGCCCAGTCGGCTACCGTCGCTACTGCCGGTGAAGAGATGTCGGCCACATCAGGCGACATCGCTCAAAACTGCCAGATGGCTTCAGAAGGTGCTCAGAGAGCTTCGCAATCGGCCAGTAACGGTGCCGAGGTGGTTGAAAGGACGGTCGCCGTTATGGGACAAATTGCCGAGAAGGTGAAGGAATCAGCCAAAACTGTTGAAAGACTGGGCGAGCGGTCCGACCAGATCGGCGCAATTATCGGCACAATTGAAGATATTGCCGATCAGACCAATCTGCTGGCACTGAATGCCGCCATTGAGGCAGCCCGCGCCGGCGAACAGGGAAGAGGTTTTGCTGTTGTTGCCGATGAAGTCCGTGCTCTGGCCGAACGCACCACCCGTGCCACCAAAGAGATCGGCGAAATGATCAAGGCGATCCAGAAAGAAACCAAGGGCGCTGTAGCGGCCATGGAACAGGGTGTTAATCAGGTAGAAGCGGGTACTGTGGAGGCTGCAAAGTCTGGAGACGCGTTACGTGATATTCTGATCCAAGTAAATGACGTAGCCATGCAGGTGAATCAGATTGCCACGGCCGCCGAGGAGCAGACTGCGACCACCAGCGAAATATCCAGCAACATGATGCAGATTACCGAAGTAGTGCAAACGACCTCACAGGGTGCCCACGAATCGGCTACAGCAGCGGCTCAGTTGAACGGAAATGCAGAGGAACTCCAGCGTCTGGTGCGTCAGTTCAAGCTGCATAAATCAGGGGGCAACAACAGAGTCCTGGAGTCAGAGGTGACACGGTGGGCAAGAGTCGGCCTGAACCCAATCCCTAGCTCCATTTAGCGGAGACCATCATGGTAGAAGCAGTAGCAGAATCAGCACAAAATCCAGACAAATATGCACAGGATGATCTGCTGGAAGCACAGCAGTTCTGTGAGCAGATCATCAAGAGCGCGCATGAAGGTGTAATTGTATATGATCTGGATTTGCGCTATCGAGTCTGGAATCCCTTTATGGAACAACTCACCGGCATGACAGCAAGCGAGGTGCTTGGCAGGCATCCGTTAGAGTTATTTCCCTTCTTGCAGGAATCGGGAGTAATTGAACGCCTGCAAAAGGCGCTGAGCGGAGCAACACCAGATCCCATAGACTTTCCGTACTCCGTTCTGAAAACAGGAAAGACGGGCTGGAGTTCGGATGAAAGTGCCCCTTTACGAAACTTGAAGGGTGAGATCATCGGAATCATAGCGACAGTCCGGGAGATCACCTGGCGCAAACAGGCCGAGCAAAATTTGCTCCGTAATCAGGAACAGATTGAAAATCTGAATAGCACCCTGGAAGCAATGGCTGAAGTACGCACAGCAGAACTGAAGCTGGAACGCGACAATCTAAAGGGAATTCTGGATGCCATGTATAACGGCGTATACATCGTGAATCAGCAAATGAAGATCGAATATGCCAACCCGGCCCTGCTGCTGGAGTTTGGGCCTGTTGAGGGTCGCACATGCCACGAGTATTTACACGGTACACCTGGCAGCTGTTCCTGGTGCAATAATACTGAGGTTTTTGCCGGACGTACAGTCCATAGGGAGTGGACGTCCGCGATAACCGGCAAAACCTATAGCACCTTTGATACCCCTTACAAAAAAGCAGGGGGAGAAATCTGCAAACTGGCGATACTTCACGACGTAACCGCACAGAAAATTGTCGAACAAACTATTAAAGATCACAATAAGGAACTTGAACAGCGGGTAATTGAAAGAACCAGAGCCCTTGAAAATGCAAATTATGAACTGAATGTCATAAACTCAGAACTCGAAATAAGGCGTAGCGAACTGGGCGCGGCACTTATAGCAGCGGAGCAGGCTACGAGAGCCAAGAGCGAGTTTCTGGCAAACATGAGCCATGAGATACGCACGCCACTCAGCGCCATCATCGGATTTTCAGACTTGGCTTTGAGAACAAACCTGCCGCCCCGTCAGCATGATTATGTTCAGAAAATTCAAACCGCTGGAGAAATGCTGCTTACAATAATTAACGATATCCTTGACTTTTCTAAAATAGAGGCGGGGCAGCTGGATATGGAGCATATCCCCTTCAGGCTGGATACCATGCTTGCCAACGTTATCAACGTTGTGCAGCAAAAGGCAATGGATAAGCATTTAAATCTCTCAATGATGACTTCGCCGGATATTGATTCCTGCCTACTCGGCGATCCGCACCGGCTTGGTCAGATAATAATCAATTTGGTAAGTAATGCTGTCAAATTCACAGGGCAGGGATCTGTTGCTATTGAAACCACTCTTATGATTAAGGAAAATGAGCGGATACAGCTCAAATTCTCTATTCGCGACTCCGGCATTGGCATCTCAGTAGATCAGATTGAAAAACTTTTTCAACCATTCACCCAGGCCGACGGCTCGACAACCAGAAGGTTTGGTGGCACAGGACTGGGGCTCTCAATTTCAAAAGAGCTGGTAGATTTGATGGGTGGCAAGATATGGTGCGAAAGTACCATCGGCGCAGGAAGTGTTTTCTGCTTTACTGCTTGGTTCGGAATTTGTCAGGAAATTGATCTGGAACAGTGCACGACGGTCTGCACTACAAACTCTGGATATATGGAGCAGTCTTACGATTTTTCTGGCTCCCGCATCCTGTTGGTGGAAGATAACGAGACCAACCAGCAACTGGCGATAGAACTCCTAAAAGATACGGGTGCAGAGGTAATGCTGGCCATCAACGGTGAGGAAGCCGTTACGATGATAACGAGAGGCAGTTCACTCTATGATCTGGTGCTGATGGATATTCAGATGCCGATTATGGATGGCTATGAGGCCACCAGATTGATCAGGTCAGACAGGCGGTTCACTTCTCTACCAATCATTGCAATGACGTCACATGCCATGCTGGATGAGCAGAAGAAGATCCTGGAGTCTGGCATAGACGCACATATCACAAAACCCATTAACGCCAGGAGCATGCTGAAAGTCATGCGGTTTTTCCTCCAAGAGAATGAATCGAGCGTTCATCTAAATGAAACCTTTGAAAATTCTACCAAATTTGTCCAGGAAATTCCAAATATAGCAGGGCTTGATATCTCTGCTGCATTGAGCCGCCTCGACGGTAACAGAAAGCTATACCTCTGGCTGCTGTGTACCTTTGTTGAAAACGAGTCAAATGCGGCAACGCTTATTCAAGATTCACTGAATGCTGGAGATCCTAAATCGGCGGCAAGACATACACATACAATCAAAGCATCTGCTGGAAGTATGGGAGCTGTAGAATTGGAGGAGCTGGCCAGGTCACTTGAAAAAGCCATCGTCCAAGGTGATTCGTCTGAGCGCATCAAGATAATATTTGAATATTTTTCTGCCGAATTTTACCGGCTGCTTGCAGATATCACCAAGCACCTGCCTGTCGCTAAAAAAAGTACCGAAGTCAACCCCACCGCCTTAGTAGATGTGGCGCTTGTTACACCGATTCTGAATAAGCTCTGGTTTTATATCAAGGGGATGGATGGTAAGGCGGAAGGATATCTGGACGATTATCAAAAAGAACTGATGGGGTTCCCTGAGAAAGAGATCGGGCAGATTAAGAAATTTATTAGTGATTTTGATTTTACAGCGGCATCGGACTCACTTCTATCACTTGCATCCAGGAATGGAATCAAAATTACGTTAGAAGAGAGCGGAGTATAATATTCATGAAAACGAAATCAACCAAGGCAAGTGTTCTTATTGTGGATGACACACCACAAAATATAAGTTTGCTCAACGCTGCTTTAATGAATGAATACACCATAAAAATTGCAACCAGCGGAATACAGGCAATTGATGTCTGTCAAGCCATGAAGATCGACATCATACTTCTGGATATAATGATGCCTGAGATGGATGGTTTTGAAACATGCAGGCGACTGAAAGAAGACCCCCTGACCCGAGATATTCCGGTAATCTTTGTCACAGCAAGGCGTGAAGTCAAAGACGAATCAATGGGGTTTGCCTGCGGCGCCGTAGATTATATCAGCAAACCGATTCGTGCGGCTATTGTCCGGGCACGGGTAAAAACGCATCTTGCCCTGCACGATCAGAACCACGCCCTGTGGTGTCTGGTCCAGGAACGAACCGATGAACTGGATAAAAGTCGTCTTGAAATCCTGCACCGGCTTGGTAGTGCCGGTGAATATAGGGATAATGAGACCGGCTTACATGTAGCCAGAGTCTGCCACTATTCCAGTATCATTGCCAAGTCTATAGGTCTACCGGATAGTGAGGCACAACTCCTTTACAATGCAGCAGCCCTGCATGACACAGGTAAAATAGGTATACCTGACAACATTCTTTTTAAACCAGGCAAGCTGGATGACGATGAATGGAAAATTATAAAAACTCATTGCGAAATCGGGCATAAAATTATTGGAGCACATGAGAATAGCATGCTGAAAACTGCGGCATCGGTTGCTCTGACACATCACGAACGGTGGGACGGCAGCGGTTATCCACGAGGTCTCAAGCGTCACGATATTCCGCTTTTCGGAAGAATTGTTGGGGTCGCCGATGTATTTGATGCACTTACCAGTCTGCGCCCATACAAGAGAGCTTGGCCGGTGATTGAAGCGGTAGATGAAATTAAACGCTGTAGTGGAAAGCATTTTGATCCGCAGATTGTTGATGCATTTTTGCAGAAGGTCCCTGAAATGACGGCAGTACAGCAGCAATTTGTTGATCTGGGTTGAAGTATGGAAGAAATTATATTTCCGGTTTCGAGATTTATAGTATATTTTCTGGAAATGGACATGAAAATTTCTTACAAAAGTAGCTTAAAGTGCGATCCTAGTTGGCCATAAGCAACAGAGTGTAACTGCAACAGGCAACGAGCTTATTTGAAATTCAAATGTTTCAATTTAATTTGGCAACTCACTCATAAACACATACGGGGGCAAAGATGTCAAAACCTAAAAATGCTAACTCAATAAATACGGGACCAAGAGTGTCATTAGCTTACAAAATCTTGTTAGTGGCAATTTTTTCAACTATTTCCGGCTTGGTTATTGTTGGTGGCGCAGCTCTCTATTTTGCAAAAAAAGAGCTGGTATCTCTTCAGGTAATAAACAGTTTAAATGCTGCGAACATGATCGGTGATGACATAAAAAATTATATGCTTGAGCCTGATATAAAAAAAGTAGATTCAAAAATCAAGGAAGTATTAGCCCATCGGCAACTGGTTGCGCTATCAATTTTCAACAACAAGGGTGAAGAACGAGGTAGCAATGTTAAGGATAATCCTTCAGTTGCCATGGCACTTCAAAGCGGTCAGATCATTGTAAATGAAAAGAAGGAAAACGGAATTCATGTTCTTGAAACCTTTACGCCGTTACTAAATGAAGATCGTTGTAAGGGTTGCCATGAAAAGGATGGGAAGATTCTGGGTGTTTTAAAGCTCAACTCAAGCATTGAGCAAGCCTATGATGCAAATAAACGTTCGAGCTTTATTCTTATAATCTGGGGTCTTGCAGCTCTTATAGCGAGTGTGGTCTGCCTGGCAATTACATTGAAACTCGTAGTTACAGGTAAGCTTAATGAATTCGTCTCCAAAATATCCAATATGTCCCGGGACGACGGAGACCTTACCAAGCGGCTGGAAATTTCTGGTAATGACGAACTTGCCGAAGTAAACAAACATTTTAACCACTTTTTGGATACGCTTGACACTATGATCTCACATGCGGCACGAAATGCGGTTCAGGTTTCTGCGTCTGCCGGCTCTATCCAAGCACTTTCACAGACCATGTTAAAGGGGGTTGATGACGCTGCCTCTCAAGCAACATCTGTTGCAACAGCAAGTGAAGAAATGTCAGCAACATC
>CAJBRY010000774.1 GCA_903958085.1 uncultured Geobacteraceae bacterium | reverse complement strand
TTATATTGTATATGCGTCAGGAGGGGCGTGGCATTGGCCTTGTCAACAAACTGAAAGCGTATGAATTGCAGGACAACGGGAGAGATACAGTAGAAGCAAATCTCGAACTCGGCTTCAAAGCGGATCTGCGTGATTACGGCATAGGAGCCCAGATTCTTCTGGCTCTCGGCATAACCAAGATCAGGCTGCTAACCAATAACCCAAAAAAATTGATCGGTCTTCAGGGATACGGTATTGATATCGTAGAACGGGTCTCTATTGAGGCGGAACCCACTGACACAAACCGGGAGTATCTTGAAACCAAACGTGAAAAAATGGGACATCTGCTGGGGAATTTATAAGTGAAAATTCTTCTTCACATCTGTTGCGGGCCATGCGCACTTTTCCCTCTCAGGCAACTTCGATCGGCCGGCCATGATGTAACCGGCTTTTTTTATAACCATAATATTCATCCCTATCAGGAATATGTTCGCCGCCGTGATGCTGCAATTCAGATGGCGGAACTCGAAGCAATGCCTCTTTTGATGCGGGATGACTACGATCTGGAAGATTTCCTGGCTAATGTAGCTTTTGAGCCGGAGTCTCGCTGTAGATACTGCTACTCTTCTCGCCTTGAAGCGACTGCCGGAATGGCAGCGGAGAATGACTTCGATGCATTTTCGGCATCTCTGCTTTACAGCAGATATCAGAAACATGATGAGATCAGAACTCTTGGAGAAAAGTTAAGTGAAGAGTATGGAGTGGTGTTTTTCTATCAGGACTTCCGAACTGGATGGCAGGAGGGGATAAGGCTTTCAAGGGAGCTGGGACTCTATCGCCAACAGTACTGCGGATGCGTCTACAGTGAAAAGGAACGCTACCTGAAAATCAAATAATATAACCAATAAAAGCAAAAAAGCCCGTGCAACCACGGGCTTTTTTGTTGCGAACATTGAGAACAATGTCAATCAGGCATGAATAGCGCTTACGGGGCAGGTATCTACACATGCTCCGCAGTCGATGCAGGTATCAGCATCAATAACACGCTTTGCACCCTGCTCGCTGATAGAGTTTACCGGACAGGAATCCTCGCATGCTGCACAGTTTGTGCAATCATCAGTAATAGTATGAGCCACAATTTCACCTCCTTGTTAGATTAGCTGTCCAGACGGAAAGCGGAGTCTGATGTACCATACCGAATTTTAAATGTCCAGCAAAGAAATATCCGTTCCTTAAACCAGACAACACATATTTTGTTGAATTCATTTACTGTTCCGTGTATATATCAAAAACAGTTTTATTACAGCTAGTTGTTTTAGTTTCGATGTTATTTTTTTACTGATATTATAACTTAAATCACAGTTTAATTGAAGGGGGCACTCATGATTATCATGGCACTCAACTGCGGTAGTTCATCTGTAAAGTACCAGTTATTCGATTGGCAAAAAATGGAGGTCGTTGCAAAGGGAATGGTAGAACGCGTTATCATCGGCGGTTCGTTCATCATGCATGAAATCCCTGGTCGCGAAAACTATCATCACGAACAGGACTGTGCCAACCATAAGGAAGCTATTGACCTGGTAATAAAAACGGTTACGGATCCTCATCACGGGGTCCTGAAAAGCGTTGATCAGATATCTGCGGTCGGTCATCGTGTCGTACACGGAGGTGAAAAGTTTACCTGTTCCGTTATGATCGACGAGAAGGTACTTGATGCTGTAAAAGAGGTGCAGCACCTTGCGCCACTGCACAACCCCCCCAATATCGAGGGCATTGAGGCGGCGCAGGCTCTCATGCCAACTGTTCCACATATTGCAATTTTTGACACCGCTTTCCATCAGACAATGCCGGAGCACGCTTACATCTACCCGCTCCCATACGAATGGTACGAACAGCATCAGGTTCGTCGTTACGGATTTCACGGCACTTCACATCTTTATGTATCAAAGCGTGCTGCCGTTCTGCTCGGTAAAAACCCTAAAGAAACCAACATTGTCACGATGCATATCGGCAACGGTGTTTCGCACTGCGCAATTAAGAACGGGGTTTCTGTAGATACCACTATGGGACTTACTCCGCTTGAGGGCGCAGTCATGGGAACCCGTTGCGGAGACATTGACCCGGCCATTCCGGCATTTATGATGATGAAGACCAATCTCTCCGCAAAGGAGATTGACAGCATTCTCAACAAAAAAAGTGGCGTAATCGGCATTACAGGCCGCTTTACTGACCGCAGAGACGTCATTGAACATGCCAACGCCGGTGACAAAAGATGTCAACTGTCACTTGACATTGAGGCCTATCGTTTGAAAAAATATATCGGCGCTTTCATGGCCGCTGTCGGGAAACTTGACGCCGTTGTTTTCACGGCTGGTGTTGGAGAGATGGGTGCTGCCATTCGTGAAAAAGCTATAGAAGGACTTGAGCATATTGGAATAATTCTGGACAAAGAACGGAACAAGGCTGCGATGACCCGGAAACGGGAGAGCCTGATTACCACCGACGACTCACCTGTCAAGGTTTACGTAATTCCAACTGATGAAGAGCTTGTTTTTACAGAAGATGTTGTTGGAATACTTAACGGCACTTACACTGACCACATGCATTTTGAATATTCATTTGCCAAACCGGATTTTGTCAGAAAATAATTTATTAAATCATATCATTTTTTTCAAAAAAACCGGCTATAGCCGGTTTTTTTGTATATCCAATCTCTTCAACTCCCCGGTATCATTTATCTGAAATTTGCATATTTTGATTTAAATTATTTCCCCACCACCTGACAAATAAATTAATTTTGGTATACTTACAGTTGTAAAAACCGATTTCTGAAATTGTTCTTTAGGGGTTGAAAATGCGTCGCAGAGCTAAAACAATTATTTTCACACTTTTATCTCTCGGATTACTGCTTTCTCTTTTTGCAGCCGCCTCCAGCTGGCTTTTCTTTGACAGCTTCAAAAGACTTGAAGCGAACTCAATGCTAACAGAGGTATCACGCGCAAAAGAGAGTATAAGAATTCAGCTGGATCACATAGACAACATCGCTAGCGATTATTCCTGCTGGGATGATGCTTATCTGTATGTTCAAAATAAAAACCCACAGTTCGCTGCATCAAATCTTGACGATCACACATTCTCCAAATTACGTCTCAACCTTATTGCATATTTTAGTGTTGATGGAAAAATGGTATTTGGCAAGTTGATTGACTATCGCAGCAAGAAAACACTTCAAATGTCCTCAACTCTTAAGCAGAGTCTGGCTCCGCATGCCCCGCTTTTCACACAGAACCAGACAGATACTGCTTTAAAAGGCTTCCTATCTACTCCGGAAGGACTTTTAATGGTGGTTTCCCGGCCTGTTCTTACAAGTCAGGGGAGAGGGCCATCAAATGGAACCATCATTACGGGGCGCTTTCTTGACGCTGCCGAAATAAAAGACATTGCCACAAGAACACAACGTTCCCTAGCCATTTTACCACTAGATTCGACAGAAATTCCAAAAAATACCGATGATCAATACTTAAATAACTTTTATCCAGACATCCAACTTGAAACAACAAACAAAACCATTACAGGCTACCAATATGTAAATGATATTTTTGGCAAGCAAGCCTTTGTACTACGCGTTGAGGCTGCTCGAACTCTTTTTCAGCAGGGAGAGAAAACGATTGCCTATTATCTGGTTCTTTTTGCTGCAACAATTTTGATATCAGCGGGCGGCGTCTACCGAATTTTTGAGAGACTGACCTCTTCACTTCAGAAACAGAAGGAAGCTCAGGAGCATTATCACACACTTGTTGATAAAGCAGCTGAAGGCATAGTACTTGTAACGCAAAACGGACATTTTATTCTTGAGGCAAACCCAGCTTTCGCATTCTTAACCGGTACCACTGTTCAGGAACTCCTTGGTTGTTCACTTTTGGACTTTTTTGCAGATTCAAAAGAAGATTTGTGTGAAGAGTTTTCCAGAGTTATGTATGAAACCAGAGAGTT
>CAJBRY010000773.1 GCA_903958085.1 uncultured Geobacteraceae bacterium | reverse complement strand
CCATTAACGCATATCCACGATAAAAATAATAGAGTTTATGGGGATACATTGAGATAGCAACATCAAAATCTTTTACCGCCTCCTCATAACGTCCGGCCTTTCCTAAAGCTTCACCGCGAAAAGCGTAAAGATTGTATACTTCAGGATTTTTTTCTTCTTCAAGAAGTTTTATAACCGTTGAATAATCATCAATTGCCGAAAGGTAGTCCTTTTCAGTATCTACATAATATACAGCCCTGAAAAAATAGGCCCGGTCAAACGGCTGATGTTCAATAACCTTTGACCAGAATGTTTTCGGATTTTTCCAGTCACTGATATGAATTTGAGTCACAGCAATATAAAAAACGAGTAGAAGCGGCAATACAATCGAAGCTGCAGGAAGATAATATTTATTTAACTCCATATTTTGCAGTCTGTACATCACCAATCCGGACAGTATAATAAAAGGAAAAAGTGATGGCAGGTACGTGTATCTCAGACAAAGAGCTGGTTGAAAACCATTGGGAAAAAACTGCAGGACCGGCAACAGCGGAATAATGAAAGAAATTATTGCAGCGAAGATCCACACCTTTTTCCTTCCGATATATAGACAGGCAACAATGAAACAAACAGCTGCAATGGTTTTAGCAATAAAATACGGAGGGATATGTATTGGCAAATGATGGTATGGGAGAATCCCAAGCGGAGCCAGCATAAGCCTGAAGTATTCAAACAGACTGTTACCTATGACAACCGCTCTTGCTTCCAGAGGAAACAATTCTAAAGGTATATAGGCACCAATCTGTTCATTCATCAATATTGTTACCAGACTGACTGCGGCACCAAGCATTAAATATGGTACCTTTTCCAATACAACAGCGATAATTCTGTTTTTTTGCAACCTTCCCAGAGGATACCAGTCAATAACCAGCAGCATCAGTGACAAAAGAACGCTGGTAGGCTTTGACATCAATGAAAACAGATATAATACCAGTGAAATTGCATAATCTCTGTTAATCAACGATATATCTGGGCTCTTTTCTTTCTTTTGAACATAACGCAGATAGAAAAGGATAGAGGAAAAGGTAAACAGACCATTTAGAACATCTTTCCGCTCAGTTACCCAGACAACTGACTCTACACGTGCAGGATGAACAGCCCAGACAAGAGCTGCAAACAGGAGCATGGCCATATAGCGATATGACTCACAACTCTTTTCCTCAAACTGGATTGGATATTCCAATCTTTTCCACTGCTTCCACAACCTGTCGGCAATCAACAATACAATTCCTGTATTAATTGCGTGTAGAGTGATATTAGTCAAGTGATACCCGAAAGGATTTAAACCCCAGAAATGATAATCAATAGCGAATGAGATCCACGTAAATGGAATCCAGAAGTTTTGGGGCGAAGATGTAAATGCTATTACGAACAAATCACTGTCAAATTTTCTGATTATTGAATTTCCAATTACATATTGAAAATCATCCAAATAAATAAAATCACAGGCAAGAGCCCGCAGAAAAACCAGAAAGCAGATTAGCCCTGCAATCAACGCCATAGCGGTAACAGCATATTTTTTTAATTTTGCTGGCATTTAAGATAATCTCCTTAACGTCACTCCGCATAACTCTATATGAGACTCGTCATTTGGAACTCTCCGCATCAAAAACCGGAATTATGACATCCTTCCTGTAACCTGGTGGCAGACTTTCAAAACATCTCTCCGCCTCCAGATAATTGCCGGAATTATAAAAAAATATACCCATATTATAAAGTATCTGCTCATTGGCTGAATTAAGTTCAAGCCCACGCTGAAAAGCAACAAAAGCATCCCGTGTCATTCCAAGGTAAAGATATGAAGT
>CAJBRY010000772.1 GCA_903958085.1 uncultured Geobacteraceae bacterium | reverse complement strand
TCCAAAAGGCACTCAACAATTACCGCACAAAAACGTGCAACCGGTTAGCTTTCAGTCCGTGTGTATCCCTGAAAGCAAACCAATGCCTAACTGCTCAATCAACTCGGACTTGCTTACAGCGTGCTGAATTTCAGCATTTTCTATGTCACTGGCTTGGTCGGTGGTTCAGGCAGAGTCGGCTTCGGTGTCGCAAGCCGGTTATCTCGTACACGTTAGCGCCCTACGCCCCCCCCTGGGTGCGATTAATCATGAAGTAACTTGAGAATTTCAAATGTTCGGTTATTTTATCGGGTGGCAGCTGGAATGTTGAGGCCGAATCGCCCTTGGTGCTTTATGCCCGTACGTTAGCGTGGTCCGGGGACTGGCGTTTTAATCATTGGTGAAGCCAGAGCTATCCCGTTAAGAAGAGAGCAGTATCCGACAGTCCCTCTTTCCGGTCATGCCGATTACATCCGGAGGCCGGCACCCATGGCAAAGAAAAAACCAACCAGCAGCAAAGGCATCAAACTGCCAAAGCATCTACAGCATCTCAACCAGAAGGCGGCAGGCATAGACATAGGCTCGCGGAGCCACTTTGTGGCCATACCTGAAGGTATGGCAGAACAGTCTGTTCGAGAGTTTTCAACCTTCACTGATGATCTTGAAGCTCTTGCTGACTGGCTTGTATCCTGCGGCATCACCACAGTAGCCATGGAATCAACCGGCATTTACTGGATTCCGGTCTTTGAAATCATCGAACGCAGAGGCATTGAAGTACGACTGGTAAACGCCCACCATGTAAAAAATGTCCCTGGCAGAAAGAGCGATGTACTTGACTGTCAGTGGCTCCAGCAGCTTCATACCTATGGTCTTATGCGGGGCGCTTTCCGTCCCAAGAGCCAGGTATGTGAACTGCGTTCATACGTCAGACAAAGGGCCACCCTTATACGGAATGCAGCCTCCCACATCCAGCATATGCAGAAGGCACTTGCCCAGATGAACATACTCCTTCACAACGTAGTCACTGACATAACCGGCATGACAGGCATGCGGATCATCAAGGCCATACTTGCAGGGGAGAGGAATCCTCACAAACTGGCGGCAATGCGGGATATACGCTGTAAAAATGATGCTGCAACCATTGCCAGATCACTCCATGGCACCTACAGCAAGGAGCACCTTTTCTCTCTCAAGCAGGCAGTTGAACTTTACGAGTTCTACCTCAAACAGATAGCAGACTGTGACCAGCAGATCCTGGAGCAGTTGAAAAGCTTTGACACGAAACATGATGACAAAGACAGTGACAACGATAATGATCCAAAAGCTCCCCGCACTGTGGAGGAAGCTCTCCAGAAGATGTCAGGGGTTGACCTTTCAGCCATAGATGGCATAAGCACCGTAACCGCCCTCAAGGTCATTGCCGAGATCGGCATTGACATGAGCCAATGGAAAACAGAAAAACACTTTGCCTCCTGGCTAGGGCTCTGCCCAGGCTCAAAAATCAGCGGTGGCAAGGTATTAAGCAGAGCAACCAGACAGGTTGCAAACCGTGCTGCGGCAGCATTGCGTATGTCGGCCGTTTCACTGCAGAACTCCAAAAGTGCCCTTGGTGCATATTTCAGAAGAATGAGAACACGACTCGGAACTCCCAAGGCAATCACGGCAACTGCTCACAAACTTGCAAGACTGGTTTACAGTATGCTCAAAAACGGAACAGAATATGTTGACTTTGGACAGAAGCAGTACGAAGAAAGATACAAGGCAAGGGTAGTACAAAATATCAAAAAAAGAGCCCAGGAACTGGGCTTTGAAATGATACCAATTCAGCCGGAAATGCAAAATGCCTGATTACGTGATTTCAGATACTTAAGGTTAAGTTACTAAGAAGGCAATGAACGTACAATTTTATCATATTGATTAGTTTTGCCGGTTTGGGTATTATCTATTCATGGAAAAACGGACTCCACACTATAACTTGACAGACGTACAGGCGATTGTCACTGACAATGCAAGCCGCCCATTCACTGCAACAGCCTTGCGCGGAGGTCTTGAGCTTGGGTTAACGGAAGTAGAGATGCGTGGAATTGTTCTTGCGCTTTCCCGCCGTAATTTTTACAAATCCATGACTACC
>CAJBRY010000771.1 GCA_903958085.1 uncultured Geobacteraceae bacterium | reverse complement strand
GGTCAAGTTTTGCGATTACCAACTTGTTACCCGTCAACTGTGATTGCCTGATAGCTTTGGCAAGTTCCGGCCTGTCATTGTTCTTGCCGGATTCAACCTCTACAAACTCTCCACACAAGATGCCATTGCTGTTAGCTATGAAGTCGCTTACTTGTTTTTTTTGAGCAGCCAGACCTAAACCACTTTTTCCCTGCCTGTCAGTACTGACTCTGAGGTATGAAATGTATCCGGTCATGGCGTAACCCCTTCCATATAAAAACAGTAATTGAATGTTGACTGATTTTATATACTAGCTTAATCGGTTTGTCAATAATATATTTTTGCCTGTAGTGACTCCCATGAAAAAATTTCCCCGGCAATTTTCACCCCACCCGTTGATTCTGAAATGAAACATGCCTGTGAAGGTAGCGACATTATCAGGGTAGGAAGTGGGGGGAAGATTTACCCGGTTTGGTAGTGCAGTTAATTGCACTTATTCTTCTAGGAATGCGTCTACCACAAAAAAAAGAGCCTGCCTTTATGCATCAGGCAAGCCCTTGTTTGATAAGTGCGTTTAATGTACTGTTAGCGTCTAGTACCCACGTGCTCTCTTTGCGTCTTCAAGATCCTTCAATTCTTTTTCGTATCTCTTTGCATTTTCAGTAGCTTCTATATATCTCTCTTTGTGATTTAACCTTTCTTCATCTAGTTTGAATACTTCAGCAAATTTGGTCTTTGCTTCTTTGGTAGTTTCAATGAGGCTTTTTGCACTTGGAACAAGGTTATCGACCGAAACACTTGATATGAAGGTGTCAGTATCAACTAAAAGCATTTTGCCAAATCCAGCTATTGTATTGGTATTAGGTGCCGTATTATGAAACATAAGTTCACTTGTAGATTTAACAATTTCTTTGTGTATTGTATGTATTCTGTTAATAGATTCCACAAGAACGGTACTATTTTTTAATCCAGATAGCTTTGATGCCATACCTGCAACATCGTCTTTGTCATTATTAGCCTTTGTTATAATATCAACAACCACATCTTTCTTACTGATAAATGACGGGTCTAACATATATCCAATACAGACAAAGCTATAAGTGATTTCAGTGCATATTTTACTTGTGAGCAGGTTTAGTGCTTCCATTTCATTTTTTGACAATGTGGAATTAACTGGTTGTGATACGTTTGACGTATTAGTTTTTACACTTTCATTTGATGTTGATTTCTTACCGTTCGCAGATGTGACAATCATTAAAAAAAATAATGAAGCAAAAAAACCAATCCCGATACAGGCAAACTTTGACATCCTTTTTTTTCTAATCAGATAAAAACTAGTGAGAATCCAGACAGGCACCATTGAAATGCTATTGTCAGTAGCATTGAATAGTATCAACAATATAACAATTCCTAACACCCACATTATTATTTTATCTTTTTTGTCGAGTGTCACTCCATTTACAGAGTCATTAGATTTTGGTGTTTGTAATGGTTCTAGTGGCGTTGATTTAGGTGGTAAAGGTGATCTTTCCTTTATCGGTGGCGAAGGTGAACCATCCAGCATACTGTTGCAGTGCTTACACTTCCTTGCTATGGATAGAATTTCCTCACCACATAACGGGCAGGGTTTTGTGTCTTGTTGAGAATTCTGCGGGGTAGAAAGAGTATCTGGATTGGGTAGCGGCTCTTTTTTTACCTCGAACTTGGTTTGACATTTTGGGCAAGTCCCTTTTGCACCTTCAGCAGGTATCTTTTCATCGGGTACATCAGTAGACCATGCACAGCTAGGACATTGTATTTTCACCATTCCTCCTATTACACACAAATTTATGTATCAATACATGGATTCTTACAAAATGAGAAGCGTTCTAATGCTTGTGTTCAGTCAACAGCATCAATGGAATACAATTACAATAATCAATCGCATCAATGGGGTATTCTATCGAAAGCATGGGTAAAGTCAAGAAATACCCATAGATACTATGGTTCAAAATCCCCCCTAAAACGCCATGATATGGCCTACAGGGGGAGCAATGAAAACAGCCAAGGCAATGTTAGGGACAAGGATCAAGGAACTTAGAAAGGCGAAGGGGCTTTCTCAGGATCAACTCTCCGAATCCATCGGCATTGATCCGAAACATCTTAGCCGGATTGAGGTAGGGAAGAGTTACCCTTATATGGAAACCTTGGAAAGTATTGCCAACTCTCTGGAGGTAGAAATAAAAGACTTGTTCGAGTTCAAACACTTGGAAAAGGATACAGCAACCGTTGAAGGTGTCAGTGCCATGTTAACCGGTGTCAGCGTTGAAAAGTTACGGTTGGTTGTCAAATTTATACGGACGTTCATCAAGTAATCTTACCCCCCATGAAAAAAATTCCAGCGGAAAAGAGGCAACATACAGAGTATGCAGATTGAAACATGCCTGTGATCTTGCCGACATTCCGTGCAGCTAATTGCACCGGGTAAAAAATTACTGTGTTTAAGTTTACCATTGCCCGGTAGTGAAGTTCTAGTCATCATCATCCTGTAATTCCATTTCTAAATCAAGAGCGAGTTTATAATCCATGGCCATGATACTATCGACAGTACACGTTGTTGGTTATCTTCCATCTCCTTGAGCGACTGACAGAGATGACTCTCAAGG
>CAJBRY010000770.1 GCA_903958085.1 uncultured Geobacteraceae bacterium | reverse complement strand
TCAACATATTTCTGATGCACCTCCATAGTATTATGCTCCATATCGAATGTGACATCGCTCATATGGAGAAAATAGTTAGAAAAATACTCCTTGATAACGTACCCCTTAAAACCGAGGCAGATAACAAAATCGTTGAAGCCATAATGAGAATAAATTTTCATAATGTGCCAAAGAATAGGCTTACCGCCTATTTCAACCATTGGCTTTGGCCTGACAACTGTTTCCTCGCTTAAACGTGTGCCGAATCCACCGGCCAGAATAACAACTTTCATTATGTCACTCCGTTTCAAATGTGAAATAGTTCGACAGCGAACATATTGTTAATATCAAGAACGATTATCCAGAAACCAGCGATACGCCTCTGCAATTCCGTCTTTCAGCTCAATTGCGTGATGCCATCCAAGGGCGCGAATTCTAGAAGAATCAGCCAGTTTTCGAGGAGTTCCATCAGGTTTTTCCGTATCAAAAAACAGATCACCTGAAAAACCAACAACATCCCGCACTAATAATGCCAGATCACGAATACTTATTTCCACACCGGAACCAATATTTATCAATGCCGGCGCGACTGGATCATTTAGCAAAGCGTCATAGGTTGAATTTTCAAGATTCATCAAAAAGAGACATGCTCCAGCTAGGTCATCAACCTGTAGAAACTCCCTGAGAGGTGTGCCGGTGCCCCAGATAGATACTGAAGCATCACCACGAAGCTTAGCTTCGTGAAACTTGCGGATCATGGCAGGCAGAACATGTGATTTTTCAAGATCAAAGTTGTCGTTTGGGCCATACAGATTATTCGGCATGGCCGACAGATATTTAGTGCCATACTGCTGGTTATAGGAGCGACATTGGCAGATTCCGGCAATTTTTGCGATGGCATATGCGTCATTAGTCGGCTCAAGCAAGCCGGTAAGGAGGTGCTCTTCCTTCATTGGCTGAGGCGCAAATTTTGGATAAATACATGTACTTCCAAGAAACAGGAGACGTCTTACTCCACTTTTCCAAGAGTTGTGAATTATGTTGTTCTGAATCATCAGATTTTCATAAATAAACTCACCCTTATAGCTGCTGTTGGCGATGATTCCGCCAACTTTTGCGGCTGCAATAATTACATGGTCTGGCTGAGATTCGACAAAAAAAGATTCAACTGCCTGCTGATTGCAGAGGTTTAGCTCATCTTTTGTTCTAAGCAGCAAATTATTGTATCCTGCAGCCAGAAGAGATCTTACTATAGCGGAACCAACCATTCCACGATGTCCGGCAACAAAAATTCTGTCATTAGTTTGCATCTGAACCTACCTCTACTTTCAATAACTGCAAACTGCTTGTAGCATAAAAAAAATATTCAATAAAGTGTTCTGGAGTAAAAATACTCATGGAATCAATAACCTTGACATTTTTTGTTCAACGGTGCTAATACAGTTGCACAAAATCAATATGTTGCGCAAATACATCTCCATTTTATCATAACTACGGAACGAACAATCATGCCCCCCAAAAAGCGTATTGGCGATATAATGATTGATCAAGGTCTGATTACCCAGGAACAGTTGGAAATCGGCATCCTTGAGCAGAAAAAGAGCGGAGAACTGCTTGGTTCTGTTCTCTTCAGTCTTGGCTTTATCAGCCAGAAAGACCTTTTCAAACTTCTTACAATTTCAAGCGCCAGCCACGAAGAATCTGAACTCAATAAATATAATGCGGCCATACCACAGGAGATTGAAAATCTCGTAAAGCAGAGCAGTTCGCTCTTTCAGCGTGATGGCACTGTTGGCAAGAAAGAGCTGGACTCAGCTTTTTCACCACTTGTAAACCTGGTAGAAAAAATAATTATTGACGGTGTTCAACGCAGCGCCACAGACATCCACATAAACCCGGACGTAAAAGGTGTGCGTATCCGATACCGTGTTGACGGTGTTCTACAGCACAGCATGTTCCTTCCAACTGAACTATTGAATCCAATCGTTTCACGCTTTAAAATTATGGGACAGATGAACATTGCCGAGTCACGCATCCCACAGGATGGAAGTGCCGAGTTTCCATACAAGAACCGAAAACTGGACCTACGTATTTCAACATTCCCGATTCTTGGTGGCGAAAATATTGTCATCAGGGTTCTGGACAAAAGTCAGCTGCGTATAGGTCTGGAAAATCTCGGGTTTTTTGAAGAGGATATTGAAAAACTTAATGCAGCAATTCAGCTCCCATTCGGAATGATTCTCGTGACCGGCCCAACCGGTTCCGGCAAAACTACCACGCTTTACTCCTGTTTATCTATAATCAATACTGTCAGTCGCAACATCATCACGCTTGAAGATCCTGTAGAGTACCAGCTGCCTCTGGCTCGCCAGTGCCAGATTAACGTAAAGGCAGGACTAACCTTTGCCAGTGGACTCAAATCGATACTGCGTCAGGATCCTGATGTTATTCTTGTAGGTGAAATGCGTGATGCCGAGACCGCCGAACTTGCAATTCGGGCTTCACTGACGGGACATCTTGTATTCAGCACAATCCACACCAACGACGCCATTTCCAGTATTGCCCGTATAGTAGACATAGGTATTGACCCCTTTCTAATCTCAACCACAATAGATTCAATTATTGCACAGCGTCTGGTCCGCTCTCTGTGTGATGAGTGCAAAGAACCTGTTCCACCATTCAGTTCGCAATATAAAAAACTCGGAATGGATCCGGCCACATCAAAAATTTATAGGGCAAAAGGATGTCCCGCGTGTGACAATTCCGGCTTTAAAGGTCGTTCCGTCATATATGAAATTTTAAAAATCACCCCGAAAATACGCGAAATGATCAATAACAAATCGGGACTCGAAGACATCAGACTGCATGCGATTACCGAAGGTTTCAGGGAGATGCATGAAATTGCACTTGAAAAAGTACGACTCGGCATAACTACACTCGACGAAATCAGCCACGCAACAAGGATGACCTTCTGATGGGAAGTTACAATTATCGGGCAATGAGTCTTAATGGCGGTATGCGTGAAGGCACCCTGTCGGCCCGTGATGCAGAACATTTAGAAAGCCTGCTCTCACGTCAGGATTTAACCCTTATCGATTATGAGGGGGGCGGATTCAACTTTTTTAGCGGATTTGGCGAGATGTTTAAGCCGAAACTGAAAGACAAAGAACTGCTGGATTTAACATATCTGCTGAAACTCGTTATTAACTCCGGAATTCCTCTTTTACAGGGAATAGACACCCTTATGAAGAGTAATACAAATAAGAATATCGGTTATGCGGCTAATCTTATACGACAAGGCGTTGACTCCGGAATGGCTCTGTCAGAGGTTATGCACGCTGCGCCGCAAATGTTTCCCCCTTTTTATACTCAGATGATAAGAGCCGGCGAGGCATCAGGCACGCTTGATGGCAGCTTGGAGTTTCTGGTTAATTACCTCACCTGGCAAACAGATTTTAAAAAGAGTGTCAAATCCAGCCTGACATATCCGGTAACAGTTCTATCCGTTCTTGGCGGGCTGATGTTCATAATCTTTACCTTTGTATTTCCAAAAATGTTGAAAACATTAACCGGTATGGGAG
>CAJBRY010000769.1 GCA_903958085.1 uncultured Geobacteraceae bacterium | reverse complement strand
TGTCAGTCGCTCAAGGAGATGGAAGATAACCAACAACGTGTACTGTCGATAGTATCATGGCCATGGATTATAAACTCGCTCTTGATTTAGAAAAGGAATTAGACGTTCCAGGCGCTTGAGGAAAAGATTGATTTCAGCATTTAGAGCATTTTCAGTGCACTTGATACCAAATAACTGCAATAATGCACTTGAATAAATAACAAGGATAAAACCATAACAACCTGATATTCAATCCGTTTATAGTTATTATCTGTTGTCAATAATAGCTTGACAACGTTCTCTGACGCCGTCATCTCTTGGTTCGAATCCAGGTACCCCTGCCAAATGATCTAACTGGTCAATATGACTAGTTTTTATTGCCCACATTCAGAAGTGAAACCTCAAGTGAGACCTCTTGGATGTGGGCACTCTTCTTTCCTACCGCATTTGTTTGCTCGTAATAACATATATTATTTCAGAGCAAATGTACCTGTTGATCTACAGCACTACTTATGACGTGGTGATGTTTTATACATTTCCAACAACTATTTAATAGATCCGATCAATCTTAAAAGTCCATCAAGGATCGTCAGAGGACTTGGAGGACAACCAGGGATGTAGAGGTCAACAGGCACAAACCCATCAGCACCGTTATGCACTTCAGCATGATCCTTGAACGGACCGCCATTTATTGCACAGGCTCCGGCTACAATGACCAATTTCGGTTCAGGAATAGCCTTGTATGTATCAAGCAAAGCAGCCAGCATGTTCTCGCTTACAGGACCTGTAACAAACATTCCATCAGCATGTCGCGGACTTGCAACAAACTGAATGCCAAAACGCCCCAGGTCCCATCCAATCGTAGAAAGTACATTTGTATCAGCTTCGCAGGCGTTGCAACCACCGGCACTGACTTCACGCAATTTGAGCGATCTCCCGAACAGACGTAGCAGTTCGCCTTCCAGTGCCTTTGCCGGATGATATTTTTCCGCAGTCGTCACACTTAAACCTTCACGAGTACGACTTGCAAGGCACGCATCAGTTGAAAACGATATTGCATCTTTTGGACACGCTGAAGCGCAATCCCCACAGAACAGACATTTCCCCATGTCGAGTGACAGAGAATCAGAGGAAGAAATTGCGCTGTATGGGCATGCTTCGGAACATATATTACAACCTTCAACGCAGCGGGATAAATCAAATACAGGCAAACCGCGAAAACGAGGAGGTAACGGTTGAGGCGATTCAGGATACGCCATGGTACGATGCCCCTGGCGAAAACGTGCAAGAATGGCTTTAAGCATATTGACTCCAGTCTACAAATCAAACCCGCAATAGGAGAGATTGAAGCTCTTGTTGCAGAGAGGAAAATCGGAAATCTGCTGATTACGCAGGGCAAGTCCCAGTCCATTCCAGTTATGAAATGAGGGGTCAACAATTTTGTAGCGTTCAAAACGGCCAAGTTCATCGGTCAAGGCAACATGACAGATTTCTCCACGCCACCCCTCGGTCAATGAAACCGTACAACATTCCGGATTTATGGCTTTCATAGTATTTCTATAAACACCGCGGGGCAGATGGCGGATCTGCTCATCTATGAAATCCATAGAGCGTTCAGCTTCCAGCCAGCGCTGCATGGTACGAGCAGCAACATCGCAGGAATTCTCCGTAATTACAGGGATCTGGCTGATACGGAATATTCCGAACGGATGATCACGCCTGACATCGCGGTTGAGGCCGCAAGCCCTTGCCGCCGGACCGACCAGACCTATTTCGCGAGCATCAACCTGCGAAACAGTACCAACATCCTCCAGTCGCGCCATAACCGAAGGCGTATCCCACAGAAGCCCAACCGCACCTGAAAGATCCTTGCGGGCGGCCTGCATACGTTTATATAATTCATCCGTGATTGCAGCATCGCAATCATAGCCGACTCCGCCAGGCTTCAGCAGGCCACGACCAAAACGGCTGCCACATATAAGTGCGGTCATATTGAGAAAATCGCCGCGTATCCGTCCACAAAACGATGCGGTGGGGAGATAACCGACATCTCCGGCAATAGCGCCTAAATCCCCTGTATGATTAGCCAGTCTTTCCAATTCCAGAGCAATTCCACGTAAAGTTTCAGCTCGCGGTGAAGCAAATATTCCCGCGAGTGCCTCCATGTTCATACAATAAGCCTCTCCGTGCCCTATTGTGGTATCGCCCGCAATTGTTTCCATCTGATGCAAAGTTCTGGAGTTCGGCCCGCCAATCAACGCCCGTTCGATTCCGCGATGCTGAAAACCAAGCGCAATTTCCAGATGAAATACCTCTTCACCGTGACACTGAAAGCGGAAATGCCCCGGCTCAATTATACCGGCGTGAACCGGACCGACCGCGACTTCATGTACCTCATCACCTTCAACACGGTAAAAATCCATAACAGCCGGGATCAAACCACCTCCATCGCTGTCTCTCCAGAAACTCTCACCTTCACATAGAGGCTTTTGAAAGCGCACCGGCTTGAACCATGGGTGTCCATCAGGTCGCACAAGGCACTGCTCGGCAATTTCCCGTTCAAAAAGGTGCAACTGCGGACAGCTAGTCGCCAATGAGGGGAAAGAACGTCCCACTGACGTTGCAGCAATACCTAATGTTCCATCGCCTGCTCTTGCAGACATTATGCAGTAAAGAGTTGCCCCGTCAGGGTTAGGCACACCAAAATAGGAACAGACGCGCCAGCCTGATGTAATTGAATCCAAGACACCCTGGAAGAAGGTATCATTATCCGGCATAGGGATTTCTGAGCGCGAAAACGAAGTCCCGTTATAAAAGGTTTTCATAGTGAAGCTCATTGGCGAACCTCCAGAAGTGCAGAAGCATCACGCAGGAGCGTCATAATCGGTGCAGGTATCCAAACACCGAGCAGCAGCACCAAAAGCAGAAGAAAGAGAGGGGGACCGACTGTAAATATTGAGTCACTGTACGATGTTCTTTCACTATCTTTGGGAGCTTCACCCATAACCATGGGTAGTACAGTCAACGCCATGCCTATGAAAATGATCGACAGCGAAACAAGAAACAGGGCACCTACCAGCATTCGTCCCTGGATAAAAGCACTGCTGATAATTGTAAATTCGCTTATAAACGGAGCAAAAGGTGGTGAACCGGTAATAGCTATAAATCCGGCCAGAAAAAGTCCGCCTGACCAGGGGAGACGGCGCAGTGCCCCCCTCACATGATCAGTGCTTTTGCTGTTATATGAGCGATGAATGTTTCCGGACGAGAGGAACAACACCCCTTTGGTCAGACTGTTTGCAAATACATGAAAGAGGGCTCCGAATATCGCCTTTCCCCCCAGAGCAAGCGCAACTGCCATAATGCCGACATGCTCAACGCTGGAATACGCCAGCATACGCTTGAAATCCGGCTGCCTGGCCATAAAAATTGCCGCAACAATCATTGAAAAAAGTCCTATTACAATCAAGGCATTTTGAAAGAAAAGAAGATCTTTGGTTGTCAGAGCAAGTTGATACACTCGCAATAGAGCCAGAAAAGCCAGATTTACAAGTCCTCCCGACAGCAGCGCACCTACAAGACCTGGAGCCTCGCCATAAGCATCAGGTTTCCAGGTATGCAGCGGAGCCAATCCCATTTTAGTACCAAATCCGACCAACAGAAAGACGAAAGCTGCGTGAACCCAACCGGAGGAAAGCATTGGTGCATCCCGCATCAGATCGTCTAGCAGTAATGACGGTTCTACCCTTGCAACAATCGTGGAGTACGCCAGAAAGTAGAGTCCTATCAAAGCAAGAGCAACGCCGACAGAACAAATCAACAGATATTTCCAGGTTGCCTCAATCGAGCGGGCATTCCGGTTGAAATAGATCAACGGCGCCATTGATATTGTAGTGGTTTCAAGAGCGACCCACATAAGACCAAGGTGGTGAGTAATCGTAACCAACGAGGCAGCAGAGAGGCAGACCAGAATACCCATACAGAGCAACCGGTTGGAACGT
>CAJBRY010000768.1 GCA_903958085.1 uncultured Geobacteraceae bacterium | reverse complement strand
GACACTCTTTGCTGGCGTAAAGACTGTCCCTCAGGGACAGGAATGGGTAGTAGAACGTCTTGGAAAGTATCATGTGACGCTTAAGCCAGGTCTCAATTTTATAATACCCTATATTGATATTGTTGCTTACAGGGTTTCTACAAAAGGTGATGTTCTATCAGTCGGTGCTCAGGAGGTAATTACCAAAGACAACGCAGTGATCATTACTAATGCTATTGCATTTATTAAAGTAACTGATCCGACCCGTGCCGTTTATGAAATTCAAAACTATGAATATGCAATTCAGAATCTTGTTATGACTTCACTGCGAGCCATTATCGGTCAGATGGATTTGAATAGTGCTCTATCAGAACGTGAGCATATTAAGGCACGCCTGCAGGAAAATATTTCAAAAGAAGTTGCCGCTTGGGGAATTTACGTTCAATCAGTTGAGATTCAGGATATTAAACCATCAGAGTCGATGCAAAAGGCTATGGAGCAACAGGCAAGTGCTGATCGTTTCAAGCAGGCGACTATTCTGGAGGCTGAAGGGAAGCGGGAGGCAACTATTCGAGAGGCTGAAGGAAGGTTGGAAGCGGCAAAACGTGAGGCTGAAGCCCAGATACGTCTTGCTGAAGCGTCTGCCAAGGCAATCGGCGATATAAGTGAGGCAATTAAAGATAATGATTTGCCAGCGGTTTTTCTGCTTGGTGATCGTTACATAAATACGTTGCAGAAGATTGCAACATCACAGAACTCAAAACTGGTAATACTGCCTTCTGATCTTCCTGCTGCGATACGGGGGTTAATGGGGAAAGGGTAGTGGTCAGAACATAAATCTTCGCATACTGATATTCTGCAATAATCCGATGCCTACCATGGATGTGATCATGGAGGTTCCGCCATATGAGAAAAAGGGGAGTGGTACACCAACAACCGGAAACAGTCCGATAACCATTCCCATGTTTATAACGATATGCCAAAAAAGCATTGCAGTAACGCCAACTGCCAGTAGTCCGCCAAATCTATCATTACAGCGACGGGCAATATTTAGGCCCCATAAGATTAGTGAAAGATAAATTCCAATCAAAATTATGCAGCCTATAAATCCCCACTCCTCGGCAAAAACCGAGAAGGCAAAATCGGTATGTTGCTCAGGGAGAAAACGGAGCTGCGACTGAGTGCCTTTTACAAATCCCTTGCCTGTTATCCCCCCGGAACCAACCGCAATTTTACTTTGAATTATATGATAACCGCTTCCCAGTCGTGCACGTTCAGGATTTAAAAAATCAAGAACTCGATTCTTTTGATATGGTCGCAATAGCGACGTCCAGCCAACCCATCCCATAGGAATTGTTATACAGACAAATGTGACAATAGTTGACCAGCGCAGCCCAACGTACATAACCATTGAAAATGCGATCAGTATCACAAGAGTTGCCGTTCCAAGATCGGGTTGCTTCATTATTAATGCAGCCGGCAACACAAGAAGGCTTAGCGGAATAAGCACATCTCTAACTGTTAAACCGCCTACAGCCTGAAAATTGTTAAAGAAACGTGCAAATGTCAATATTATTACCAATTTCATAAGTTCAGATGGTTGAATATTGAACAAACCCAAATTCAGCCATCTTGTAGCTCCCATTGATCGTCGCCCGAAAAGCAGCACACCAACAAGCAGAAACAACAGCAACCCGTAAAACCAGTATGAGAGATCTTCAAGAATATGGTAGTCAAGACTGCAAACGATGAGTGAAATCATCATTCCCACAAGCATCCAGTAGAATTGTTTGAGGTAATATGCTGTCCCGATAACCTTATAAGGAGTTGTAGCGCTGTATATATTTAATATCCCAAGAAGACAAACAGTTGTTACGAGCCCAAGTAAAACCCAGTCGATGTTGGTTAATAGACGTCTATCGATCATTGACTGAATCCTCATTTTTACCCGATTCTTTAGAAATAGTCCCTTCGTTGTTATCATTTATTTCATCTTCATCGATTTCCCCCGACGAGTATGTTGACTCTTTGCGTGGCGGTTTTTTTTCATCAAAATATGCCCTTAGAATTCTACCGGCAATAGGTGCTGCTGCCGCTCCGCCATGCTCACCATGTTCAACAACGACAGCTACTGCAACTTCTGGGTTTTCAAAAGGCGCAAATGCAACAAAAAGAGCGTGATCGCGATATTGGTAAGGGGTGCTTTTTCTGCTGTCTCGTAGTTTTACAACCTGTGAAGTTCCGGTTTTACCGGCAACTTTGACATCATATAGTCGAGCCATGCTCCCGGTTCCACCGGATTCATTTACGACAGCAAGCAGTCCTTGTTTAACAAATCTGAAGGATTCTTTTGAAAGAGAGACCATTCCAATAACATCTTTTTTTGTTTCCTTAAGTGTTTTTCCATCAGTATCTACAATCCGTTTTACTAAATGAGGGCGATATATCGTGCCTTCATTAGCAAGAGTCGCCGTCATGGAGGCAAGTTGAATAGGGGTTAAAAGGACAGCACCCTGTCCGATAGCAACCGGCAGAGATTCTCCATGATACCAACGTTTGCCAAAACGTTTCATTTTCCATTCAGTAGTCGGAATCAGACCGCTTCTCTCGTTCAATAATTCAACACCGAGAGGGGTGCCAAGTTTAAATGCCTGTGCTGTGGCTGCGATTTTGTCTACTCCAAGTTTTTCTCCAAGTTGGTAATAAAAGACATCACATGATTCTCTCAAAGATTTGCGTAAATTCGTAGTCCCATGCCCCCGTTTGTTCCAACATTTAAATGTTGAAGTACCTAGATCATAACTGCCGCTACAATTTATAGAGGTTGTTTCATTCGAAATGTTATTTTGAAAACCGGATAGTGCAGTAATTATTTTAAATGTTGAGCCTGGTGGATACTGCCCGCTTAGTGCTTTATTTTCCAGTGGATGTCGTGCGTCATCCAGATATCCCTGCCAGACATCCGCTGGCAATTTTCCGCTAAATAGAGATGGGTCAAATCCAGGATTACTGACAAATGCCAGTATTTCGCCATTATTTACATCCATAACAACTGCTGCACCTGCTTGCTCGCCAAAAGCCCGTTCAGCCTGTTTCTGAATATCTGCATCAATTGTAAGAACCACACTGTTGCCGACTGATGGATAGGTTTCAGAAATTGTCCTTAACACCCTTCCTCTTGCATCAACTTCCAGTTGGCGGCCACCATCTCCCCCATGCAGTTCCATCTCAAGAGCACGTTCAATGCCGTTTTTTCCAACATAATCACCTGGATTATACTCTTCAAACCCCTTTAAATTAAGCTCTTTTTCTGAAACTTCGCCTATATAGCCGAGCAGGTGTGCCGCAAGCTGCTTGCTGGAGTATTCACGCACCGGCTTCATTTCTATTTCAATGCCTGGCAAGCGTAAACGATTTTCTTCAATTATTTCGACGTGATCACGGGTGATGTTTGAAGCCAGAACAATCGGGTAGTATTTTGCTCTATTTTTATTCTTTTCCCAGCGTTCAGCCATTTCCGCCCGGTCAAGTCCGAGTAAATTTGACAGCAGAGTTAAAAGTGCTTCTTTATCAACAACTTCTTGTGGCACAACCGCGAGACTGAATGATGGACGATTGCTGACCAGCACTTTTCCTTTACGGTCCATTATTGCCCCTCTTGACGCAGCAACTGGAACAAACCTGAGGCGATTGTTTTCAGACATCGTATTATAATCAACTGCATTTAGGATTTGGAGGTGCCACAAACGAATGATGAGGAAAAGGAACATAATTCCGACAACAAAAGAAAGCACGAGTATCCGCTGCTTTGACTCAAGCAGTTCCCTGACAAAGCGTCGTTCTTTCATGAAGACGTAACTTCTCCGTCAAATCCAGGGAATGCTGCAACTATAGAGGCAATAAACGAGTTTACCAGCAGTCTTGGAAAAATATCCGATAACATTGAATAGGCTATTCCTGGAGTTGCAGTAAACATTACAATCAACAACATATTAAGAGTGAACCCCGCAAGGGTTACTCCGGCAACTGCTAATACAAAGAGAATTGCACTATCGGCATAAAGACGATCTGAAATACTTCTTATTATAAAAAATGAAATAAGAAAAGTAGCGGCATTAAGGCCCAGAAACATGCCGCTGCAGATGTCGTCTAACATTCCAAGTAGCCAGGCCAGTGGGGCACCAGCCTGAAACGAGCTGCGAAGGGTTATAAATACCATGATTATCAGCAGGAGATCAGGTTTAAATGGTGCTCGCAAAAAGACAGGAAGCAACGCTACCTGCATGGCAATTGAAAAAATTACGAAACATAAAAAAAACAGAACGGCTCGTCTACTCATAGCCACCCCTCTGTACAATCAAAACTTCTTCAAGATGAGGGAGATTTACAACAGGTCTAATTGACACTGTCTGAAAAATGCCATATTCACCCCTCTTAACCATTGTGACTTCACCAATCGGAAGCCCTTTAAGGAACACCCCGCCGATCCCGGAGGTGATTACCATATCTCCAACCTTAACATCCTCTTCACGGGTGGTAAATTCAAGTGTGCATAGCATCTCCGCTTTGCCCTTAACAACTCCTCGTGCACGCGAACGCTGTATTGTTGCAGCGATGCCACTAGCATGGTCTGTCAGTAAAAGAACGCGTGAGGTTGATGAAGAAACCTTTACAGTCTGACCGACAACACCGTCAGCTGATATGACAGCCATACCCTCGCGAATGCCGCTGGAACTTCCACGATTGATTATCAAGGTTTTGAACCACGATGTGGCATCTTCTCCAATAACAGACGCAGAAACAGTTGGTGCTTTGACATCCTTTTTCATGTCAAGCAGTTTTTTTAGGCGATCATTCGCAAGAAGTGCCTCATTTCCTTCAAGTACACGTTGATTGAGAGTACGAATATCTTCTCGCAAAATTCTATTTTCATCATGCGTAGCGACCAGGCGTATGTATCTGTCCCAAATATTTTCAAAAAAGAAACTTACCCTTGAAACAGGCTGAAAAACAGGAGACATCATAGCTAAAATAGAGCGCTCAATAACATTTGCATCCCGGTTTCGGGGCACATTCAGCGAAAAAAACAGCAGAGCAGCGAGAACGCCAATCCCGGTCAGAAGAGGATAAAGATATTTTTTCAGTAAATCCATTAATTCAATTCCACTCAATACTTACTGAATGCCGCATAAATCGGATTCATTGTAAACACGTTGAAGATATTCTTTATACGATGAGCTGGGAGTTGCTTCAATAACCTCTTTCATTCTAGCGCAGTTTATAAAGCCACGACGTAGCGCAATCTCTTCGAGGCAGGCAATCTTCAGTCCCTGTCTTGATTCTATTGTTTCAATAAAATTACTAGCCTCCAAAAGACTTTTATGAGTTCCGGTGTCCAACCAGGCGATGCCGCGCCCAAGGCGTTCAATCATTAATTCCCCACGTTTAAGGTACTCAATATTTACATCAGTTATTTCCAACTCTCCACGAGGCGAAGGCTTTATTGCTTTTGCAACTGCAACAATATTTTTATCGTACAGATACAGGCCAGGAACAGCATAGTGGGACTTAGGATTTTGAGGTTTTTCCTCAATACTCAGAACTTTGCCACTTGCATCAAAGGCGACAACTCCATATCTTTCAGGGTCAGTAACCTGATAACCGAAAACTCGTGCACCTGTTTGAAATCCAGATACGATCCTGTCGAGGTGCATTTTTCCATAAAATATATTGTCACCCAAAATGAGACATACCGACTGGTTATCGATAAATTCTTCGCCAACAAGAAAAGCTTGGGCTATACCTTTCGGTTCAGGTTGTACCTTGTATGAAATATTTATTCCCCATCGAGAGCCATCTCCAAGCAGTGACTCAAAACGAGGAGTATCCTGAGGTGTTGAAATCAGAAGTATATCCTTGATTCCTGCGGTCATAAGAGTTGCTAGTGGGTAATAAATCATCGGCTTATCGTATACTGGTTGAAGTTGTTTGCTTGCAACAAGGGTGAGTGGAAAGAGGCGACTTCCAGCACCACCGGCCAAAATAATTCCTTTTTGTATCCCCTGAGTCATAATTGGTAACCTCTTGATTGATTTTTGACCATGTTAGGTAGCATGTTATCTGGATTGGTGTCAAACCTGATTACAGCAGAGATTTTATTGCAGCGTGCAAATCATCAAAAACCGGTACTTTAGTTGTAAGAAGGTGCTCTTCTTCAGCGCCGTAACCCGTTCGAACCAAAATTGAGAAGCATCCTGCAGACAGTCCTGCGTCAATGTCAACTTTCTTGTCACCGATCATAATTGAAGATGTCAAATCTATGCTGTAGCGGAGAGCAGCTTCTTTCAGCATTCCAGGTGAAGGCTTGCGACAGTCGCAAGGGAGGGAATAACTACCCCGGCCCGATGGATGATGGGGGCAATAGAGCCAGGCATCAACATTTGCCCCACTGTTATTAAGCATTCGGTTTATGTGGCGATGCAGGTTCTCGACATCATCTTCTGTGTAATATCCACGAGCAATACCTGACTGATTTGATACTACAATCACCAAAAATCCGGCTTCGTTGAGCATTTTTATCGCCTCAGGTACGCCAGAAATGAATTCAAAGTCAGCAATTTGATATAGATATTCCTTTTCTACATTAATGGTACCATCGCGATCTATAAAAACAGCCTTGTTCATAATCATCTCCGCAAACATTTGTTTCGTAATATTTAAACTATTGATTTATTAGGTAATTCATTCAGAGAAGGATTGACAACAGTACAATAGTACATTTATAACACATCAACACACTCTAAATGGAGATATGAAAGATGATCAAGACAAATAATTTAAAAATTACCGCTATTACCCCGATAATTGCTCCTGCTGATTTGCGTCAGGTATTTCCTTTATCGGAAAAAGACCGCGCTTTTGTCAGTAAAAGTAGAGAACAGATTAAAGAAATCATTCAGCGCCGGGACAAGCGACTTATGGTTGTTGTCGGTCCGTGTTCGATCCACGACACCGAGGCGGCTATTGAATATGCTGTTAGATTAGCAGAACTTTCAAAAAAAGTTGATGACCAGCTTCTGCTAATCATGCGGGTATATTTTGAAAAGCCCCGGACTACAGTCGGTTGGAAGGGCTTGATAAATGATCCAGATATGAATGGAACTCATCTGATTTCAAAAGGATTAGGCATTGCCCGCGGGCTTCTTAGTCGCATGACATCACTTGAGGTGGCGGTTGCCAACGAAATGCTCGATCCAATCACTCCGGAATATGTTGCAGATCTTATTAGCTGGGGCGCTATTGGTGCGCGTACAACCGAATCACAGACTCATCGTGAAATGTCGAGCGGTCTATCTTTTCCAGTGGGCTTTAAAAACGGTACCGATGGCAATCTTCAGATTGCCATCGATGCGATGAAGGCAGCACAACATCCTCACAGTTTTCTCGGTATAAACAGAGAGGGGCGTACTTCAATAATTCAGACCAGTGGCAACCCTGACGTTCACATCGTCTTGCGTGGCGGTTCACGTAAAGTCAACTATCATGCGGCAGATATTTTACATACTGAAGAGCAGCTTAACAAAAATGGTTTGCCACCGACAATAATGGTTGATTGCAGTCATGGAAATTCAAACAAAGATTTTCAAAAGCAACCGGAAGTTCTTGAGTGTGTCGTTGACCAAATCCTGGCCGGAAACAACTCAATATCAGGTGTTATGATAGAAAGTAATCTTGAGGCCGGAAACCAGAAAATTCCGAATGATATTAATCAGCTTAAATATGGTGTTTCAATTACAGATGCCTGCATAGACTGGGTAACAACTGAAAAAATTCTTCTCAACGCTCACAGCAAGTTGAAAAAGAGAAAATGACAAAAACGGGGCTTGATGCATATTTAAAGGCGGCGTTAAAAAATGATTGAAAAAATTCTTACAAGCTGCCGCAGACTTGAAAAGATCCCGACTGATTCGGCTGATACTTACATTCGTTTATCCGAAAACCTTCAGAATCATGTGAATGCCCAACTGGAGATCGATCCAAGAATCATGGAACTGATCGGTAGGAATCCTTTAGCTTTGATGCGTGATAATCATCGAAATCATGCAATGTTCATGGCTACTGTTTTTAAAATCAACTCTTTTGACTTGTTGTCAAAGACAGTGCCATGGGTTTATCGGGCATATCACTCCAGAGGATTTTCTTTTGATTATTTTCCGGTTGAACTGATTGCCTGGCAGGTTGCAATACACGAATGTTT
>CAJBRY010000767.1 GCA_903958085.1 uncultured Geobacteraceae bacterium | reverse complement strand
GTTGCTCTGCATCAAAACTGTATGTCAAAGCTTTACTGTCAGTCCAACGATTGTACGCAAACATCAAACCAGAATTCAGATTACGAGTCAAAGCATAACCTAGAGAAGTCACCGAACTCATAGAAGTTGTATCTTCGCTTAATTGATAACTGCCATCCATGAATACAAGAGAACTATTTAATTTAATTCTCGCAGTCGAATAATCCACAGACGTACTTACGGCAGTTATATAGCTTTTACCAGCATTATCGGATGAATAAATATCCTCCGTAGCTGATAATGCCAGATTAAATCGCGGAAGCGGATTCCAGGATGTCATCAGATTTGTCAATGAACGATAGCTGCCTCCTAACGTGCCGTCTGTACTTCCAAAGCCGGACCGCGGAGATACATACTGTGGCAGAGTTGTTGAAGCGTCCTTTACAGTACTTGCAATATTGACATTTGTTCCGTAAGCCAATTCATTTTCCTGACGCAGTGAAATTATTATGTTGTTTGATGGACTGAAACCAGCCCTCATGAAGAGTGACTGTTCGAGAAAATTGTTATCCTTACTTGAAGTGCTATCATTTGAATTTTTAATCTTATACGATGCAGCCAGGTTATATTTTTTTGAAAATGATTGAGTTGATGCTGTTTCAACTCCAGCTGACAGCACCAACACGTCGGCACCCTCTGTTCGCGAAGATTCAACATCAAAATTATGAGTAAGAGTAAATGGTGAGCGTTTCAACATATCCACGCGATACCCTGCAAGCAGATTTTGCATAAATGCACCAAGATTGTTATGGTTTTCCCTATAAGAAGTACGGGTAGACCAAGACAAATTCGGGTTGACAATGCCAGAAACATTCAACGGCAGTGTTGTGCTCGAAGTAATTGCACCACTACTATCGGCATAACGACTAAAATTATTATAACTATTAGCTTCCCAATTGCTGCGACGAACCTGTGTAAATAAATTCAGGTCAATCTGTTCATGATGTTTTGAAAATAGAGTCGTCTTATTTTCAATCAATTGGAGGTCAGTTGAAACCTGTATCCAGTTTGAAAAATCTATCCATCTCCTCGCAAGCTTATGATCAACCGTTCCGATCTGAATCTGTGTTTCAAGATAATCATTTAAAGGGTTGATGTGATCATTAAATGTAATATATCGATAGTGAAACCAGTTGTCCTTTTTGTTCAAACTAACAAAAGCCAACTGAGACAATCTTGTATCAACTGGAAAAATTGAACGGAGATCCCGATTAACCTGATCCCGATAATCAAGCATAATCATCGGGAAGTGGCGCAGAACCTCATTGTACCCGTTTGTCATCCCGTTCTTTACACCTGCTATCAACGTAGCACCACTATTGATATGCACTCCATCATTTATATCTTTTGGAAAAGCAGTATCTCCCAAAATGCGCCCTTTATTGCGAGAAAATAAACTGTAGGCATCGGACGACTCCGAGGTATTAAATGAATTGCGAGTCATATCGCGACTGTAGGCATTAAAACGGAGTGGCACCTCTTTAGGGTCAACCAGAATTTCCCCACCAAAAAAAATGTGTCCGCGACTTACATTTATATTTTCATCGACATTTATAGAATCCACGTGAGTATCAAGAGCAGTCCAATTGTAACCTAGGGACACTTCGTACTTACCAACACGAGAGTTGTAGATGGGACCTTTAGAAGAATATAGAAGAGAATAATCCTGAGTAAAAGAATATCCAGATAAATGAGCACCACTGTCATCGCGAACAGAATAGTTAAAATAATTAAGCGAAGCTTCACCAGATAATCGTGCGTAAACAACACCTGGAGAAACTGGTAGCAGAAATGCTGCCAGAAGAAAAAGGAATATGCAACGTGATGTCTTTAAAAAGATCATTGAGGGCTTAAACACCTGTCTTTTTTAGGAATAGAATCCGAATGCACATGCAAAACAAGCACCAAGATTCAGATTGGCGAGTGTTTTAATAATAGATAGAAACTTTGGCTTTTTAGAGATCTGCTGGAACTGAAAAATGAAAACATTTACCAGTAAATCAGTCATTTCGCCCGACTTATGCGCTATTTAACAAGTTTGTTTTGCGAAATATATTGAAAAACCTGTACACGGGAGTTTAGTTGGTCAACAACATAAATTCGGTCATTAGAGTCAATATCAATGCCAACAGGAACTGAAAAACCACCTGGAGCAAGCTTACCCGAACTTGCTACTGCATAGTAACCTCCCAGCGACATAAGCAGATCACCCTCACGGCTAAAAATTGAAATAGAGTGGGACCTGCCATCCACAACGTAAATATTATCTTCAGAATCAACTGCAACTGATTTAATCAGCTGAAAATCTCCCTTGTTATCACCACGTCGACCAAATTTTCTGAGAAATTTACCATCACCAGAGAAAATATGAACAGCCGCGTTAAAAGCATCGGCTACAATAATTTCACCAACTGAATTTATTGCGATGCCAATAGGCATATTGAATTGACCGTCATCATCCCCTCTTTTGCCAATATTAAAAAGAAACTGCCCCTGCAGATCAAGCACAACAATTTTCCTTGATCCTCCATCGGCGAGAAAAATTCTGCCCAGCTTTTTATCCAGTGCCATTGCAATCGGCCTGACTCCTGGCATACCGGAAAGCATAATATGACGCTGATACTTTTCATTCTTATCAAATACGATTATTGTGTTTGAACGTCGTTCCAACAGATAGAGGTTAAACTTGTCATCATATCCCATTGAGAGCGGATGCCTGATGGCAGGAGCACCTGGCGGAGTTTCAAGATTACGAATTCCATGGTTGGCCCGGTCAAATACAATGACTGCTGCCCTCCCGACATCAGAAACATAGAACCGCTGCAGTTCAGGAACTGATTTAACTTCAAGAGGTTTTGCAAGAGTTATCGGCTTATCGTCACCTGAAATTGCAGTCCAAAACAGTTGGGATGATGACTTTTCAATATCGAGTTGGCTGTTATATGATTTAATCCACTCAATCCTCGCGACGTCAGGTGGTGGGGGCCAAAAGTAACGTTCAGTCGGTGCCTTCTCAACGGTTGCACATGCAGAAAGAAAAATAGTGATGAATATCAGGACAGAAGTACGAATGTGTTGACATATATTATTCATGGCGGGATTTATAACATAAATTATCAATTATTTTAAACAAAAAAAAGAGGGCGAAAAGTTTTCGCCCTCTCGACAACGGTAAAATATTTAAAACAAGATCAGTTAGTATGACAAGCTTTGCAAAGAGCACTACCGGCATTAGTTACACGCAGGAAAGGGTCGATTGCATTGTCATGTACCTTATGGCAACTAGCACATTCCATCTGGTTAACCAAAGTACCGTTTGTGAAGAAAACTGCACCGGAACCAGTTGCAATTGCCTGTGTCTGAAGAGCCGTACCACCGTTAGCTGTTCTGCCGGCATAGGAGTCAGCATAGTTAAAACCAACCGGATGATCATTAGTAAGATTGGTTCCAAGACCACCGTTGGTAATGGTGCCTGTCCATGTTCCACCAAGCACGTCAGCATTAAGCGAATTGGTTTTCATAACTGAGCCGTTTGCAGCACCTGGAGCAGCAGCATGGCATGACATACAGTGAAGAGAAATACTGCCAGTTGCAAGAGTTGTTATAAGCTTGGAGGAACTTGAAAGAGTTGAAGATGTGGCGTAGATGGTAATTGATGCACCTGCAGGGTTGGTACGGTTCCAGAGCGGAATTGCCTGAGCTGCGTTATGCGGTGCGTGGCAGACTTCGCATAACTTGACTGTGCCCGATGTGATGCCACCGCTAGGTGCGGTAGTTGTAGACATATCGTGCTTGGAACCGGTGATCGACAGCGCAAACGCTGTGCTTGAAACAAGAACTACTCCTAATGCCAACAGTACTGTTTTTTTCATTTTTTTTCCTTTCTTTCTTTCGTTTTTTTGTTTTTTACCTGCTACTAAACTTTCTACAGTTACAATATTCCACTAAACTACAAATTCAACCCCCCTTTTTAAATTTAACACTATTTGGTTTTCACTTAATACGCAGAGATGCAATTTAAATTCAATGAGCAATGTGTGTGCCAATTATTGTAGCCGAATTATATTCATTGCAAATCGGATGGTTAGCCCTTCTCCGCAAATACTGCCTAGCTGACTGGCAGCAATTTCGCTTCGCCTTACCGTTAATTAACGTAATTGTTCAAGCCGTCATTTAACCGGTTTTTTTTCAGGAAAATACTGAAAAAACTGAAGACGCCTGTTCATCATATCAGCCACAAAGATCTGATTTTTCTTATCAATGTATATTCCGTACGGAATTAAGAATCCAGCAGCTACTATACCTTCACCAGGTCGCTGTGTGTGTGCCGCGCCAAGACTCATCAGCAACGCCCCTTCCGAATTAAATATTTGAACACGGTGAAATTTCCCATCTGATACATAAATATTGTCATCGCTGTCAAGTGCTATTCCCTTTATTACTCCAAAGTCTCCGACAGCATCCCCACGCTTGCCAAACTTTGAAATAAAAACTCCATCAGGAGTAAACTTCTGCACTACAGCATTAAATGAATCAGTTATGTAAATATTGCCATTGCTGTCAAGTGCTGCCGAGAGAGGATTGTTAAATTCTCCATCCATACCTCCGCGTTTGCCGAATAGCTTTAGCAACTTACCATCAGTTGAAAATATTGCTACAGCATTTGATCTTGGATCCGGGATTATAATGCGTCTCAGTTTCTTGTCTATTACAAAACCACCCACTGATTTGATATCCTTCGACAAATCAAGAACTCTATGAACCTTGTTATCTCTGCTTACAACATAAATTTTTCGGCTGATATCATCACCGGCATATACCAATCCTTCAGCATCAAAATCGACTCCTGTCGGCTTGACAACCTGCGACATTACAGCACCACCAAGAACATTAAATTTTCTGGCCTTAACAACAACAGAAATAAATCCACGATTTGTCGGGTCACTGACAACAAGCCACCCTTCCGAATTGCTGGCAACAATAAGAGGACTCTGAAACGTCAGTTCTGCTTCAGTCCCGAGTATCGTTTGAAAAATTTTGAAATCTGTCCCTCCTGGCAAATCATTTTCAGAATAGTATGCGCCTAAAAATTCAATTCGAGGTTCATCCGGAGGTGGCGGCCAAAAATATCGCTCTTTTACAGCTTGTTTTCCGGGTGCACAAGCGGACAAAATAAAAAACATCATGACAAACAGTGTAAAACGTATGCAAAGCATTTAAGCCTCCAAAATTATTTGTTGTGACAAACCTGGCAAAGAGTCATACGATCCTCTGCATTATTAGTAAAGAAGTATCTAACGTTGCCGCCGTGAGGTGAATGACAGGAAATACAGCTCATCTGTCGACCACTCCCCTGTTTTGACGGATCAACTTTGCCTGATAACGGATGTGTTTCCCCGCCTGAAACTCTTACAACATGAACCTGACCCCGAATATGCCCATGACATGAGAGACAGATTTCGTTAATCGGCTTCAGTAACTGACCTTCATTATCGCTGCCATGCGGGTCGTGACATGCATCACACATGCCGGCCTCTATCGGCCCATGAATAAATTTCTTTTTCTTTACCTGAACAGCCATGTCTGCGTGGCACTCATAGCAAAGCGCAGCGCCACGTTTCGGAACAGCATGCTTCGGACTCCCCTTACTAGAATGACAATAGCCACAGGAGTAGGTACCAGCCGGCCCATGTACGTATTTTACAGCCAGCATTTTCTTATGACATATATAGCAGGGATTGTTTTTTTCAACACTACTATTCATCTGCGCTGGCGTGGGGTTCATTACATGACATGGCTGACACAGAAGTTCTTTTTCGGGACGGTGAAGTGTTGTCGTTGTATACTCCGGCGGCGGTTTTTGATCGGCCCCTTCCGGAGCATAAAAAACCGAAATGCCGGCTGATTCAATTTTCTGGCCACCGTTAAAAAGATCCACGACCATCCTGTTAACCGCAGGATCCCACAATGCCTGAGCAATAAAATAATCGTGAAACAGCTTGCGATATTCCGGCGAACCTACTTCAACCGGATCGCCAACGACCCCATTATGAGTTATACGAAGCGACGTTGCATCAATTTGATTGAATTTTAAAATCAAATGCCCTGGAGCAGTGACTACAGAGCTTTGAGGAGGATAAATGAATTCAACCGCGCCCCAGGCAATAGTCTCAATCGAAGCTGCAATGATTAAAATATATATCAATAAGCGTAACGGCATTGCACCCTCTTCACAGGTACTGCACTGGATTTATTCGGTTATATGACTTTGGCTTATGGCAACCGACAACACAAGTGCCGCCTACATCTCTTTTAGTGTAGCGTATAGGGATACGCCATTTACCAAAACCGGAAATTTTACTTGATATCAAAACCGGCTGACTTGCGGCATGAGGATCATGACAGACCTTGCAGGATCGCCCCTTTTCGACTTTGTTTACATGCAGATAATGCAGATTGATTATACCGTTACGGAAATTAGTTTCGACATCAGTCCGTTTACTGTCAGCAAGTGTATTGGCATGACAGCCAAAACAGAGGTCAAAGTTTTGCTTATCAAATGATTGATACATTTCTTCAGGCACAGTTGATTTCAGGAGGTGATGAAAGCTTGTACCATGCGGCGCGTGGCATGAATTACACTCCCCGGTGGCCACCGGCGCATGGACAGATTCTCCCGCAAAAGCGGATTTATCATGGCATTTCATGCAAAGATTTGTACCCTCTGCTTTAAGCATATACTTGTGATCTGACTGATGCGGATCATGGCACTCCAAACATTTACCTTCGGCAATGGGCTTGTGCGGATATTTTCTGTCGAGCTTGTTTTTCTCGTGACACATAAAACAAAGGGCGGCACCATTCCCTTTCAATTGTGACTTGTTGTCACTCTGGTGCACGTCGTGACAATCAAGACAATCCCCGGAAGCTACAGGTGGGTGAACAAATTTTTTGGTATCCTTGCGATCATGACATTCATTGCATAAGCCGACTTTACCTTTATCGGTCATCAAAAATGCCTCTTTTTTTACCTTCGGGTGCTTTTGCCCGGATGGCTTATGACACGAAACACACTCTCCATTTTTTACTGGAAGATGAATAAAAGCTTTTTCTGCTTTGTGTGGGTGACATCCGCAATTTTCAGAACCTGCCGCTTCCGCTGTGCGTTCTTTACCAATCAGAAAGAGAGCAGCAAGCCCCATAAGGAGCGCAATAAGCAGAGATAAAATTTTGCCGGAGGATCTGTTCATACGATTTCAGCCCCTACATATTTGTTACATCTTTGAACCACCATAACAGAT
>CAJBRY010000766.1 GCA_903958085.1 uncultured Geobacteraceae bacterium | reverse complement strand
ACCGGCATCACGTAGCTAGCACGGAACTTGAAACTGGCAGCAGATTCTTTATCAAGGGAATCCTTGTCTGCTTCAGAAAGCTTGAAATCTTTCGGCAACTGACTGACAAAAACAGTCGAAACAGTTGTCTCTTTGGAAATGATCGGAAAAGTTGTCTCAAGAAGCTCTTTGCCAAACAAGCCGGTAGCGTGAGCACAGGTAAGCGTCCCGCGAGTCAGGTCTTCAAGATAGATCCGTATTTGATCCCCCCCGGAAAGCTGTCTTGTTTTTTCAGCCAATGAGTACAGCAGTTCGCCAAGATTCTCCTTGCCGTAGGCAGCAATTGAGGTTTGAAATTCTTTAAGAGGCGATGGGATAGGCATTCTTAACTCCGTGGATTTTATAAAACACGCGTGAGTATAAAATATACTCAAAAAGAAATGTAGCGCGCAGGGTAATTTCGGTCAAGAGGGAAATGTATCTAGGGAAAATTGTGCCTATCAAAAAGGGGAAGGAAATAACAGGGAGTTCAGTACAGCGCTTTAACCCCAACAACCGCAACTGCGAGACCGATAGCAGACATTGCTACAGCAAAAAACAATCTGACAATAAGACTCTTCACTTCTGTCTTTTCTACGCTTCTCTTCATCTCGATTGCCAGAAACATTCCGGCAAAGAACAACGCGCAACAGATAGTTACACAAAGCGGACACCAACCACCGATGACAAATTTTTGTATCCATAATAAACGCAATTCTGCTCCAATACCGCTGAATACGAGAGCATAGAGAATCCAGTCCAGACGGTGGTCTCGTTTGCGCCGCCAAAGTACAATCAGTACCGTTGTGAAGTATGCAACACCGAACCACCCCATGTTTAAGCCAAATATTGTAAAACTTGCCGTATCCCGGCAGGCGGACACCATGCACATCTCTTCAATAACTGAAAACGTGGAAACCGTCCAACCGGCAGACAGGGACAACCAGAGCAAAACTGATAGAGTCCGGCTAAACTCTTTTTCGCTGGAACAATCCCGCTTTTCTCTTTCTGAAACCATATATTTCTCCGAAAATTTTGACTGCATTTATGAAACCATACCTAACACAAAATGCTATTCAGCACAAGAAGGAGCAAAAACCAGGTGATTTTCAGATCTTGAAAATGAAAAGCCCACCAAAATTTTCGGTGGGCTTCACTTCTCAATAACTCTTTTCTCCATTTTCAAGGATTATTCCGATCCTACTTGCCCTCGGAGTAATTTCAACAAACTATGTGTGCTAATTTCTGGTGGAGTATCTGCGATAAAAACCGCCCCCTTTAAAAATTTAACAACCTAACTAATACTTTAAACGGAGCGCGACAGCCTCCTACATCCGGTAACACTCAGGCGGAGTATCTTCCATAAACAACCTCCAAACTGATTTACTTCCAACATCGTGGTTTAAATCTACCACTAAAAAACAAAAAAAACAGGCTGTTTTAAAAAAAAATTTAGGCGTATAATCTAGAAGTTTACTTGTTCATCATTGCAACAATATGCTCCATACATACTTCGGGTGACTCCACCCCGCTTTTCAGATGCACTTCTGCTAGCAGAGGGGGCTCATAAATGCTGTCAATGCCAGTGAAATTTTTCAACTCTCCCCGCCGAGCCTTTGCATAAAGCCCCTTTGGATCGCGACATTCACACACGTCAAGTGATGTGTCGACGAAAACCTCAATGAATTCATCCTTTGAGAAGAGTTCACGTGCCATTTGCCGCTCGGATCTGAAAGGAGAGATAAAAGATACCAGCACTATCAATCCGGCATCCACCATCAGTCTGGCAACCTCTCCAATTCTCCTGATATTTTCAACACGATCAGCTTCGGTGAATCCCAGATCACGGTTCAAGCCGTGACGCACATTATCACCATCCAGAATATAGGTGTGCTTACCCTCTGAATGCAGTCGTTTTTCGAGCATATTTGCTATTGTAGACTTGCCAGAACCTGATAAACCAGTGAACCAGATACAGCAAGGCTTTTGGTGTTTAATTTGGCCTCTCGCCTTACGATCAACCTCCAGCGCCTGCCAATGAATATTGGTAGACCTTCGCAGAGCGAAGTCGATCATTCCCGCTCCCACGGTTTCAAAGGAAAGTTTATCAATCAGAATAAACCCGCCCAATATCCGACTGACTGAATATGGTTCAAATGCAACAGCCTGACTCAAACTGATATTTACCACACCAATTTCATTCAAACCTAGCGACCTGGCTGCCAAGTGTGCGCCGCTGTTCACGTCTTCACGATACTTGATCGAAGAAACAGTTGCCGTAACCTCTTTAGAGTGGAGTTTGAACAGATAGGGACGACCAGCCACCAGTGGATGTTCCGACATCCATAACAAGCGCGCTTCAAACTGATCTGCCGCCTGCGGAGGAGCATCTGCAGAAACAATCATGTCCCCTCGACTGACATCAATTTCATCAACTAGAGTGAGAGTAACGGATTCTCCGATGCCTGCTCGGTTAATAGTTCCCTGCCAGACAATAACCTCCTTGACCTTACTGGCAACTCCGGAAGGCAAAACCCGAACAGCATCACCAGGTCGTACCTCCCCCTGTGCTACGCGCCCGCAAAAACCACGGAAATCTAGATTAGGACGGTTGACCCACTGCACCGGCATACGGAATGCTCCGCAAACTTCTGTCGAACCGGTTTCTACCGAATCCAGATATGACAGCAACGTAGGACCTGAATACCAGATTGTACGGGAACTCTGGATGAATACATTATCTCCTTCAAGAGCACTAAGAGGAATCGCCTCTACATCCATAAATCCGTAGGTTTCGGTAAATTTATGAAATTCCGCGACTATTGCGTTGAATATAGATTCGCTGAAATCAACAAGATCCATTTTATTTACCGCCAGCACAATATGACGAATACCCATCATTGCAACAATACGACTGTGGCGTCTCGTTTGAGTCAACACACCTTTGCGGGCGTCAATCAAAATTATTGCCAGATCCGCGGTAGAAGCGCCCGTTGCCATATTGCGCGTATACTGCTCATGGCCAGGAGTATCTGCAACGATAAACCGCCGTTTTTCCGATGCAAAAAAACGGTAGGCCACATCAATAGTAATCCCCTGCTCACGCTCAGCCTGAAGTCCATCCACCAGTAAAGCGAAGTCGATCTGTTCCCCTTGAGTGCCGTACTGGCGCGAATCCTGCTGAAGTGCAGACATCTGATCATCAAAAATAGATCTGGATTCATGCAGCAGTCGACCTATCAAGGTTGACTTGCCGTCATCCACACTTCCACAGGTTATAAAACGGAGAGTTGTCCGATTTGCAGCCATCAGAAATATCCCTCCTGTTTTTTCTTCTCCATGGAACCTGGTTGGTCTGAATCTATCAAACGTCCCTGACGTTCGGAAACAGTTGCATTAAAAGTCTCTGCTATAATTTCCTCAAGGGTCACCGCAGAGCTTTCGATCGCGCCGGTAAGCGGATAGCAGCCAAGAGTACGAAAACGTACCAGGCGCATCTGAGGAATTTCCCCCGGTTCCAGTGGCAGTCTTTCATCATCAACCAGGATCAAGGTTCCGCCACGCACCACCACTGGGCGTTCCTTGGCAAAATAGAGTGGTACTATAGGAATCTGCTCCCGATAGATATACTCCCAAATATCGTGCTCGGTCCAGTTGGATAGCGGAAAAACACGCAGGCTTTCACCTGACTTGATTCGTGTATTGTATAGACTCCACAACTCCGGGCGCTGCATTTTTGGATCCCAGCGATGACCTGACGAGCGGAATGAAAATATTCGCTCTTTGGCACGGGATTTTTCTTCATCACGTCTCGCCCCACCGAAAACTACGTCAAAGCCATGAATGTCGAGAGCCTGCTTTAGTGCCTCGGTTTTCATTATATCTGTGAAATACGAAGAACCGTGAGTAAAGGGGGTGATTCCGGCCGCCTGTCCTTCCTGATTCGTATAGGTCAATAGAGTCATACCTGATTCCGCAACCATCCGCTCCCGGTGTTTGTACATTTCACGGAACTTCCAGGTCGTATCTACATGCAATAAAGGAAACGGGGGCTGAGCCGGATAAAAAGCCTTACGCGCCAGATGCAGCATGACAGATGAATCTTTTCCTATGGAATAGAGCATGACCGGATTAACCGATCCAGCAACCGCCTCACGAATGATTTCTATACTTTCCGATTCAAGTTGATTGCAATTTGATTGTGATGAAATTGTCATTAGTAATACCTTTTATTAAACTATCGTTCCCCAAAAGATTCCGTAAGAGTCTTCCGGAGAGGCTTCAGCAGATATTCCAGAATGGTTCTGTCGCCAGTCCGTAAATCAACCTGAGCGGTCATACCGGGCAGGATATCAAGAGTACGGCCGGTACGCGTCTTTACCGGGACTCCGGTAGTAACAATATGTACGCGGTAATATGTCTGTTCTCCAGATTTTGTCTCTTCCTTGAGTGTGTCAGCGCTTATATAGGAAACCTTGCCTGAAACAGCACCGTACACAGTATAATCAAAAGCATCAAAGCGGATACCAGCAGAGAGTCCCTCTTTCAACAGAGCTATATCGGAAGGCTTGACTTTTGCTTCGACGATAAGCTGGTCATCAACCGGCACAATCTGCAGCAACTCTTCCCCACTCTTCAGGACTCCACCCTGCGTTGTCACGCGTACATTTTTAACAATCCCGGCCACCGGCGCTTTAAGAACGCTGTCGTGCAGTTGCTGCGCCCTTTGGGTGCGAACCTGATCATTTTGATTGCTGTCGTCCTCTATCTTGGCAAGCTCAATTCTCGCATCCTGATAATATTTATTTTTTTTATTCAACAATTGAGCTTCAGCATCGTTCAGAGCGCGCTCCGTCCTGATAACTTCGGAACGGCTGACATCTCCGGTTTTCGCCAGTTTTGCCACAAGATCAGCATCTTCTTTCGCAAGCTTGACAGCAACAGACAATGTTTGAAGTTCTTCTTTCAAACTCTGCCGCTTTTGGGCAAACAGGGCATTCTGAACACGAACTACTTCTGGAAAGCTCTCTACGGAAGAGGGGTATTTTATGGTCGGAGAATCAGTAACTTCTGCGCGCAGACGAGCGGCCTGAGCCAGCAGCGTTGCCAGACGGGCGTCAAGTTCCCTGACCGACGCAGAGACTCTTGTCTGGTCGAGCACTGCCAGTACCTGCCCCTGCTTGACCTGATCACCCTCTTTTACTTTAAGCGACAAAAGAACGCCGCCGTCTACTGCCTGAATCACCTGCACCCTGCTACTGGAGATAACCGTGCCGGTTGCACGTACCACCTGATCCACTCGGTACGACTTTGCCCAGACAACAGCAGCCACCAAGGCGGCTACCAGCACCCATAGCACGAGGGAATAGCGTCCCCGTGGTGCCTTGTCAGAAATATGAACATTATCACTATGCATTTCGGTTCTCCAGTTCAGGAACTTTTTTCCTCGCACGGCCAAACATATTTGGAAGAATCTCTTCCGGCGGGCCATCAGCGGCCACCTGACCACGCCGCATTACAATAACTCTGTTTGCAAGCACCGTAAGTCGCGGCCGATGGGTTGCAATCAGCACAATATCCGTTGGCCTGGTATAGCTCTTAATCGCATCAAATATCTTGTTTTCAGATTCCATATCAAGAGAAGCAGACGGCTCATCCAGCAGCCAGACCCTTGGACGTGCAATAAATACCCTTGCCAGACCAACCAGTTGTCGCTGGCCGCCGGACAATCCCTGGCCACCCTCACTGATCTCCATTTCCATGCTTCTCGGGTTATCAGAAGCTATCCTGTCAACACCCAGAAGCTGCGTAACCTCAAGCAGACGAGCGTCACTGACGCCACCGCCGAGTACAATATTGCTTTTCAAAGTACCCTTGAAGAGATGCATATCCTGTGGAAGATACCCAACTCTTTCATTCAGCACCTGAGGATCAAGCTCCCATAAATCCGCTCCACCGAGACGCACCTGTCCTTCAGAAGGTTTATAAAGGCCAGCCATCACCTTCAGCAAAGTTGACTTGCCTCCGCCATTCGGCCCAAGAACTACCACTCGATCTCCAGCTTTGAAAGACAAAGTTTTTACATCCAGACGCATAATCGGTGAATTCGGGTAGGCAAAACGAACCCCTTCCAGTTCCATACTGTCAGGAAGAGTCTCCGGCACCAGCAGGTTCTGATCTTCGCGACGGTCTGTCTCTATGGCCAGCAGACGGTTAACCATTGATATCGCTTCACGCACGTGCTGCCACTGCACTATAAGCTGTACGCTTTGGGCAATTGGGGCGATTACTCTTCCACCAAGAATCGTGCAGGCAATAAGTCCGCCTGTTGTAAGAACGCCTGCCTCAATCTGCATCACCCCGACAACAATAGCCGACACATACGCTATGGTTCCCAGTGTACCGGTTGTCGTCGTGGTAGTGCTGCTGATCATCCTGCTTTTAAGAGAATTACCGGCCATTGATGCCGTGATAGAGCGCCATGAATCAGCAAAACGCCAACCGCCACCGGACGCCTGAATTGTTTCAGCGCCCTGAATTGTTTCCACCAGCAACCCGTGTCGTTCCTGGCTGCGCTGAATCTCAAGACGTGACAGATCTCGCAGTCTCCGTTGTGCCACCCAACCAAGCAAAAGGGCTAGCGGAAGCAATGCCAGATAGACCAGACAGACAACATTACCAATTACGGCTATTGCTCCGATAAAAAAGAGGCAGAAAGGGAGGTCTGTCAAAGCAAATACAATGGAAGAGGAAAAAAAACTTCGTACCGATTCCAAGCCGTTCATCTGTGCAGCCAATGATCCAAGAGAACGGGGGCGCACATCAAGACGGAGACGCAGCATATGTTCAAACAGGCGCTGAGACACTGTCATATCAACCTGCTTAGCCATGCTGTCGAGAATGCGTGCACGAATAAATTTGAGCGACCAGTCTAAAGTTGCCACAATCACCATTCCAACTACTAGAGCACCAAGCGTTGAATATGCCAGTGTCGGAATAACCCGGTCGTAGACCTGCATTGCAAACATGGACGTAGCAACGGCTAAAACATTTACAACCAAAGTTGCAACTATGACCTCCAGCAACCAGAGTTTTTCTCTAAAAACCTCTTTCAGCAGAATCCGAGAGGCCGTGCTTTTCAGAAGATCAACGCCGCGAGCCTCAATATGCGGAACACGCAACCATAGCACTGGGCATTCCGACAGTTCATCGGCTTCTATCTCTTTGTTTGACCCATCAGCCATGGAAATGACAATATTACTCTCGCTGCCATGCTCGGCAACCTGCCAATGTCCTGAATAAAAGACCAGTACTGGAAGGTGACGGCGATCGAGCCGATCCCAGCGCAACTGAGCCACCTGAATGTTTTTCTTTTGCGCTGCAACTAGAATCTTCGACAAACGATCTGAAGGGCGCTTCTGCTGAGCACCCTCTTGAGTTGAAATACAAGCCTGTTCAAGAACTCCCGGCTTCATTGCAACGCCAAGCTTTAGCAGTAATCTGCTCAGAACCCGAGGATCAATAACCGCAGTCAAAGGCGTGGAAACATTTATCACTACCCCTTCTTCAATATTACTCATGGCTGTACTCCAGCCTCCTTGTCAAGTTCACCCAGCATTGCCGACAGCCGTAATCCGGTTTCGAGAAGCGAGCTTTTTGTCTGCTCCAGTTCTTGCCTCGCATCAGAAAGCTCCCGCTGATTATTCAAAACATCTACCCAGGTTTTACGACCTGCATCGTACTGACGCATAAAAGATTCCTGTGTATCCTCCAGAGATTTTACCAACTGCTCGTTGCTTCTCTGGACACGTTGGTACATTGCCCTGTCAGCCAATAGAGATTGAGCCGTGCGTCGTACGTCATTTCTGGCTGTTTCCACATCCAGCTGAGCGGCCGCAACTTTTGCATCCGCAGATTTCAATCGTTTCCATCCGACAAAACCACCAGCCTCCAAATTTCCCTCAAGAACAGCACTGAAGCGAGTATCAAGTGGAATGCTTCCGTTTTTGTTAGCGTTGACAATATCCTGATCTACACGGGCATACAGACTCGGCATCATATCTGAAGTAGTGAGTTCAGAATTTGCACGCGCCACTTCAATATCAACCTGCTTTTGCAGAACAGTAGCAGCCTTTTTGTCCAAGCGTGCAAGGGTCGTTTCTTTATCCAATGCAGAAAGCAATTGAGTATCAACCGGAATCGCCCCTCCAACCGGCTGCTGCGTAAGCGCATGGAGATCGTTCTGATATTTTACCACCAGTGCCTTTATCTGTTCACGTTGGGCATTTGCCTGAATCAGGCGTGCGCCAGCCAATCTAACATCAGCCTCGGAAGCAATGCTGCCTATCTGACGCCGCGAGATAAGTGAATTAAGCTTTTCATGCTCTGCAACATTCAAGTCAGCCGTTTTCAGACGCTGACGAGCTCCCTGAAGTGACGCATAGACCGCCGCAGTCTGCTCTATCAGCTGTCTCCGCAGCTGCAACAGTGATGCAATAGAAGAGTTATGTTTAGCCTCAGTAAGCTTTATGCCACCGTCTATCCGCCCACCAACCCAGAGCGGCTGCTGAAGACGGGCAATAACCTGAGACTGTACATCATTATTGGTAGATCCCTGTAGCGAGAATGTCGGATACCTACGGGCTTGAGCTGACTCGATATCATACCCCAGAGAGCGCAAATCGCTTAACTTGCTCTTTACTGACGGATGCTGCGTAACGGCCAGACGCAAAGCCACCGACAGTCCGTCTTTCTGAGGGTCTGCGTTTTTTTGTTCTTGAGCCTTCACCGCGACGGGAGCGACAGTCAAAATACTAATCAACGCCAAATATGAAGAAATTTTTTTCATTCAACAGCACCAGTAGCTTCAAATTCGGGATCTGTGGCATCACTCTTGTCAGCCCCACCCTTTTTGCGCCGCTCAATCAGCTTCTTAAGCTTATCAACTTCAGCGGTATTACCAAGCGACTGCTCAACCGCCATCAGGTTTTCGAACCATGGGAGATTCCCCCGATGCAACTCAACTGAACGCCGCATCTCTTTTGCCGCCTCCTCAATTTTCCCTTGCTGGTACAGAGCCGCACCCAGAAAATGATGTGCTGCTGCATGCGCCGGTCGAGCCTGAAGTAATTTTCGAAATGAGGCTTCTGCATCATTAGCACTTCCAGTCTGCAGCGAAGCCATCCCCCCCAGAAACAGTCCGGGCTGCAGACGCGGTAGCGGCATTGGTTCCGGCATTGGCGGAATTTCAGCCAGAGCATCCTCCAGAGACTCCAGATGATTTTCATAGCGCTTCCACTTTGCTTTGGAAGTAGTATACACCGGCTGGCGCACCTGCCATACCGAAGCGGTTTTTACCGCCCGGTCAAGCTCCTGAAAAGAGAGAACACCCTCTTCCCACTGCAGCTCCAGATAATTGATAATCTTATGTGCCCAACCATCAACATCTTCGACCATCAGATCATAATCAACATCCAGAATCTGCCCCGGGAACACCTTATGCCAGTGATCCATCAGACGTTGATGGTCAACCAGCTGTTCTCCGATCCATGAGAGTTCATAAGCAAAGCCCATTCCACCAAACTTGGCAGCATAATCAACAAAATAGTTGGACATCGCCACATCGCGAGGTTCACGCTTCAGGTGCAGAATTTTGGCATTCGGGAAGATGAGTTTGATCAATCCGACGTGCTCAAAGTTATGGGGCAGCTTATCAACAATCCTCTTTGCTTCCTGCGCGTATGATTGAAGCTCCTCCAGATGTTTTCTGGCAAAACCGCGAGATTCTTCTTCTCCCATATCGTCAATGCAGTCTGGAAAACTTCGTCTGCTTCCCAATCTCTTTTCCCAGGCATTCAACTTTTGGATCAGTTCTGGTACCAGAGACAATTCACCTGCACCGAAAACCTGGCTGTGACTGCTGAGAATCTGCTCAACAAGAGTAGTCCCGGAACGCGGCATACCGAGTACAAAAACCGGCAGGCGGCTATCGCTGCCGTATCCGGTGCGACTCTGCATAAACTCTTTAGAAAAGCGGGCAATCTCCCTTTCAATTCTTTGGCGATGAGCCTCAGGGCGGTAAGAGAGGTGCTCTTTGGCGGCTTTGTTAGCCTCCGTAGCAAACTCCCACGCCTTTTCATACTCCTTTTTCTTTTCCCATGCGGCAGCGAGGGTAAACAGCATATGAGACTGGACAGGCCCTTCAAGACTCGGCCTGCGGGCTGCCATAGCCATCTGCTCCAGAACTTTAGGATCATCAGGCACTTCTCTTGCGTGAATAAGCTGGCTCCATCCCTGCAAGGGGGCAATGCTCTTCAATCTCTCGAAAAGAGCTGTAGCATCCTCCACCCGACCCAGCTGCATCAATAGATGACCAAGGCCATTCATGGCCGGCACGCAGTTGGGGAAGATAGTTAATGCCTCGCGATATGCTGCTTCGGCCTCAGCCAGCTTTTCTTCCTCGCCTAGAATATGTGCATGTGCCGAAAGTGCCGCCGCCCGTCCGGGGCCGCCTTTGCCCTCAGTCAACTCAAGAGCCTTGTCAGCAGCAACACGCCCTTTTTTTTCACCCAGACGCTTGCCGGCCAGCATGGCCAGGCGAGTCCAGATCTGTGCATTTTCAGCGTCTACTGCCAGTGCTCTGTCAAGGTATCTCCCCGCTTCGCCAAAACGCCCACGCACCTGAGCCAGCTCAGCGGCCAGCTCTAGCAGTTTGATGTCTTCCGGCTGCTTTTCCAGCGCCTCGCGTAGCAGATGTCCGGCTTCGTCATGCTTTCCCTGAGTCCCCAAATGAGTTACCAATGCCCCGATGGAACCCTCCTGCCCTTCCTCCAGCGATAGTCTCATCAATGTTTCAGCCTCATCGTGCCGCTCAAGCCTTGTCAACACCTCTATGCGGGTTGTGCGGTAAACGGCTGGATCCTTGTCCGGTTTACTTTCGGCTCGATCCAGCAACGGCAGCGCATCTGCCTGTCGTCCTACAAATAGGTAGGCGCGCGCCAGATTCAGAAGCGCTCCTCCGGATTCGGGAAGCAGTTTAACTGCCTTTTCAAGATGCGGCAGAGCCTCCGGAAGTCTTCCTGTCGCCAGCAGACAGGCGCCAAGTCGGGCACAAGCGAGAGGATGTTCCTGATTCTCCTTGACAGCAGCAGCAAGAAAGCGGATCGCCTCAGCATGTTCACCAAGCTTAAACCAGGCACTTCCTGCAGCCACGAGCGGTTCACACCCTGAAAGAGTCTCGGGATCAGGCAGCTCGGCAAGCGACTGCAATGTTGCTTCGCGATCGCCCGCCATTGCAGAGGCCAAAGCATGCAATGCCAGTGCGGCTGTTTTCTCAGCTGGAACGCTGATCAAAGAAGCAGCATCTTTCTGAGCTTCAGCAAAATTTCCTTTGTAAATAAGATTGAGGATAGCGGCTAAACGACTGCTAATAGCCGCAGGCTGTTCTATTTTTGTTGAAACAGTGTCACTCATCTGAATCCCTTCCAGTTTTAAGGTCAGTTATCATTTATTTCCCAATACACCTTCCAGCAGAGAAACAAGGCGATCTGTCAAATGTTCAAGTCCATATTTTCCTGCAGCTTCCTGCGCTTTTATTGCAGCATCTTCGTAGAGATCACGCGAAGTCATCAACTCGGCCAGTTTCTCGAGCCATGGTTGTACTTCAGCCTCTGTAGGCCACTCCAAAAAATTCGTGATGCAACGCTCAGGTACTTCAAGCACCGTACCTCCACCCGCCAACGCTTCACAGATGGCTGTCTGATGAGATGCAATGACCGGTATACTGTTCGCCTGTGCTTCAACAAGTATCCGCGGAAAACCCTCGTTCCAGAAAGATGGAACCAGCAGTACTTTAGTGCGGGCATATACATTCACCATTTCCCGCTGTTTCGGGATAAACTCCACATTCGGCCATTCAGCAAGATCGCATTGAAGTATATCAGCAACCCGCTCTTTTGAGCAACGCCCTTCGACCACCAGAAATCTGACATCTGGCAAACGTTTTTGAGCCTGTCGCGCCAGTTCAAGGAAGAGAGTCACCCCTTTTTCTGGACCGGGGGTAATAAATGTTACTCGATCTGGGGAAGGTCGCTCCGCCATAACCGATGATACATCGACAAAAGTTCCCCCCATGGATTGAGGCAGAAGCCCAAAGCGCTCAGCGTACAGATCAGCCAGAGCAGTCGACGGGGTAAGCACAAGAGCACAGTCGCGCATAGGTGCATCGTCGGCGTAAGAACCATTTGCCAGCTGAAAAACTATCGGGATGTCCCGTTTCATGGCAGCCTGTTGAATAGACCGTTCAAGAAGCAAACCGCCGTACATATAGAGAATATCAGGCTTTAGACTATCAAGCGACTGCTCTACTACGTTGAAAATGCGCATTTCATCTGCAGCTGTGATATTCAGACGCCGCGTGTCCGACATCGGCACCAACACATGCTCTACACCATCGTCGATCTTCCCCATCAATGGATGATTTCCTACCGCGCCAACACTCTGTGCTCCATGCGTCAGCAAAACGGCGCGGGCATTCAAAGGTGCGTCACTGTCAAAGACAGAACCGGTCACAGCTCGACATATCCAGCCTCGCCTGGCAAGTTGGCGCAACTGTGTGCGGACGCAACGGGCTGCACCGCTGGTTTCATCAAGCAGACAATGTGGAGAAGCAAAAAGGATTTTCGGCATGATCTCAACTGGTTTTGGTGAATAATATCTCTATATCAGATGGTGGGTTAAATATCATAAATATAGGCATTTGTGAAGGTTTAATAGTACTTTGTTATCAACATAACCCCCTCAGCAACGTTACCGAGCGCTGCAGAAATTTTGCCGGCATGCAATAATTAACGTAGTGCAATTCTATGTCTTTGACCCAGTTTATGCAAAGTTGAATATTTCCTCCATTGTTTAGTGCAGGACACAGATGGTTTTAAACAAAAAAACCCCGGGCGAACCCGGGGCTTTTAATGTTACATCGTTGTCAGCAGTTGATTAGAAATCCATCTGCAGTTTTGCGCCGATTGAATACTCTTTACGCTGTGATACAGCTACATGGTCAAAAGGAGTAACTGGGTTAATAGTAACATTACCGTTATCTTTCAACTCATCAATGTAGGTGAGTTCAGGAGTTACTGAGAAGCCCTTTGCAATCGTAATTGGTGCATTGATAAACGCAGAAATTCTATTATCAGCTTTAGCATCTGCAAGAGAAACAACTGTGCTTGTAGCGCCAGTTGTTGATGTTCTTACCATGCGGCCTTCTTTTCTCTTGTCTGAAACATAACCAACTCCAACATTTACAAGAGCTGTGTCAGATGCCTGAAAGCTAACCTGAGCGAAACTCTCAGTGGTAGTTACATTCTGGTTAGTTGAAGCGATGTAGCGGTTACCTGTTACACCTGAAGTTAAAGCTGCAACTGTAGAATCATTATTCAGAGCTGCAGTACTATTACCCAATCTGCCCGTTGCTATACCGAGGTCACCAGTATTCTGACCGTAGCCAAGGTTGAATAGGAAAGCAACTGGACCGGCTGTAAGCTTTCCACTTCCATACCCCAGATATGCGTTCAATGTGTTGCTGGCATATGAATCCAGGTTGCCAGCAGCAGCAACTGTGTCGTTGCCATTATAAGACTTGGCATTGCCATACAGAGCACCGAAGTTATAATCAAAATTGCCAGCCTTGCTTCTGTAGCCAACATTCAAAACTGGGATTGTAACTGCGTATACTGATGTATTAAGTGAACTTGGGTTAATAGCGGCAAAGTAAAGACCATTGTTCATGGTGAATTTAATCTGAGCCTGACGGCTGTTATCAAGAGAACCGTAACCACTGAATCCCTTATCTGCGTCCCAAGTCTGTGCAGAAGCTACCCAGTTGTTGCTGTAATCTTGACCGACAAGAAGAGTACCGGCATCAAACTTGTAGGTACCATAGATCAAACGTGTATAAACATTGTTCACGTGACCGGTATTAGCAGCTAAACCACCATTATTAGTAGCTGTTGTGGCACTTGCAAGTGTAAAGCCACTAGTAAAACCAGTTGTATTTACGCTTGACGAGCCAAGACCCAATTCAACTACGCCACCGATAGCGCCAGTGGAACCTTTAATACCAACACGGCTGTTTCTTGCCAGGTCGAGATTGAAGTCAGACTGGTTCTCGCGACCTACTCCCTTAACAGAGTTTGTTGTCTGTGGATCCATTACGTCGTAGAACGCACCCAAACGAACTGATGCGTAAGGGGTAAGTTCTGCCATTGCAGGTACTGCCAATGCTGTTAATGCGCCTGCTGCTGCTACGATTGTTACTGTTTTTTTGAAAGTCATGTTGTTTCCTCCATTTTTTATGATAGTTGCCTGTTGTACAACTTCGGTTAGATTACTGTTCAGGTTTAGGTTTAGCTTGATGCTGTAGCTCACCACCTTTCATATTAAATTTTGAACCGAACCTCTTAAAAAAAATCGCTACCCAAGAAATAAAAAGGCTCTTTTAAACTTTTTTCTAAAATTTTCGAAATTTATTTTGCCAGCATTCATTCTGCCAGCACCATCAAATTCAAAGAACAATTTCAAATAGTTAGCAACACCAATACACTTTCTGGGCTGCACATCGTTCTATTTGAATGGAGGGAATATACAACAAATCAAACGAATGTCAACAAAAAAAACACTTTTTTTTGCTAACAGTGCGTATAGATTCGTTTTTGTGAAATTTATCATATATTTTTTTAATCTCAATGCCCTGGTTGACACAGCTCCGTGAGCACACCATTGCTGCTTTTAGGATGCACAAAGGCTATGCTCGTGCCATGTGCACCGCATCTCGGTTTTTCATCTATCATCCTAACTCCCTCGCCAAGCAGTCTGGCAATGGCAGCATTTATATCTTCCACCTGATATGCAACGTGGTGAATACCTGCACCGTTTTTTTCGATGAACTTCGCCACTGGACTATCTTCGGATGTCGGCTCCAGCAGTTCGATCTTCGATTCACCAATCTCCAGCATGGCAACACGAACCTTCTGCTCAGCAACCTCCTCGATCCCGACAAAAGCCATACCGAGATTGTCGCGATAAAAAGGGATGGTGTCGTCCAGGGATTTTACGGCAATACCGATGTGGTTTATTTTTGTAAGCATAAAAACTCTTTTCACCACGGAGACACGGAGACACGGAGAAAATCAAAAAACTAATCTACGCAAACCGTCCTTCAATACGTGGACATTGAAATTAAGCAGCAAACCTGTTCTATAACCGGACAACTTCAAGTATGTCAGTAGTTGCGCTTCATGAATGGGACAAATTTTATCAACCGATTTAAGTTCAACAACTACTCTACCCCCAACAACAACATCCATGCGATACCCACAATCTAATTTCAGACCCTTATAAATCAGGGGTAACGGTTTTTGGCGTTCATACTCCACATTACGGAGGTTCAATTCATGGCAAAAGCACTCTTCATAAGCAGACTCAAGCAAACCGGATCCAAGGAATTTATGCACATCTATCGCTGCTCCTATTATCACATCTGTTAATTCCGAGTCTCTCAAGGTTTTCTCCGTGTCTCTGTGCCTCCGTGGTGGATTTTAATAATTACAACACTACAGTCTCCGTATGTTTCCCGAATACGCCTCTGAATACATCTGCAATTTCCCCAAGTGTGGCATACGTTTTTACTGCTGCCAATATGTGCGGCATCAGGTTATCTGAGCTTTTAGCGGCATTTTCGAGCTGTGCCAGCGACGCCTTTACAGCGGCATCGTCACGCTTTCCCTTCATTGCTGCCAGAGAGGCTTTCTGGGATATTTCGACCTCTTCCTTGACTTTCAGGAGACCGGTTGGCGGTGGTTCTTTTACTGTGAATTTGTTGACACCCACGATGATCAGTTCGTCCTTCTCAATTGACTTCTGATAAGCGTAGGCGGAATCCTGAATTTCTTTCTGCTGGAATCCGCGCGATATTGCCTCTACCGCACCACCCAGTTTGTCGATCTTCTCGATATATTCAAGTGCTGCCTTTTCAATCTGATCGGTCAGTGATTCAACCAGAAATGAACCTGCCAACGGATCAATACTGTCTGCAGCACCGGATTCGTAGGCGATGACCTGTTGGGTGCGAAGGGCGATTCTAACAGAATCTTCCGTAGGGAGGGCCAAGGCCTCATCGCGGGAATTGGTGTGGAGCGACTGTGTCCCGCCCAGCACCGCTGCCAACGCCTGAATTGTAACACGCATGATGTTGTTGTCAGGCTGTTGTGCCGTCAATGTGCAACCTGCTGTCTGGGTATGGAAACGGAGCATCTGCGATTTCGGATCTTTGGCTCCAAAACGCTCCGTCATGATTTTTGCCCAGATACGACGGGCGGCACGAAACTTCGCAACCTCTTCAAAGAGGTTATTATGAGCATTAAAGAAGAAAGCAAGGCGCGGAGCAAATTCATCGACAGCCAGGCCTGCCTTTATGGCGGCGTCAACGTAGGCAATGCCATCTGCCAGTGTGAAAGCCACTTCCTGCACGGCGCTGGAACCGGCTTCACGGATATGATAACCGGAGATAGAGATGGTATTCCACTTGGGCACGTTGTCTTTGCAGTAGGCAAAGATGTCAGTGATGATACGCATGGATTCTTTGGGAGGATAAATGTATGTGCCGCGTGCCATGTATTCCTTGAGAATATCGTTCTGGATAGTGCCGGAGATTTTATCCGCAGAAACACCCTGTTTCTCGGCAACAGCTATATACATACAGAGTAGGATGGCAGCTGTAGAGTTGATCGTCATTGAGGTGGAAACCTTGTCGAGCGGAATGCCGTCGAAGAGGATTTCCATATCTGCAAGAGAGTCAATAGCAACACCGACTTTACCAACTTCACCAAGACTCATGCCAGCGTCAGAGTCATACCCCATCTGGGTTGGAAGGTCAAACGCGATGGAAAGTCCGGTTTGGCCGGCAGAAAGGAGGTATTTGTAGCGCTCGTTAGACTCTTTGGCCGTACCAAAACCGGCATATTGGCGCATCGTCCAGAAACGACCACGATACATGGTCGGTTGAACCCCGCGAGTGTATGGGTACTCCCCAGGGAAGCCGAGCTGATCTTCATAGCCGGGATAATCAAAACCGGGGGTAAAGCAGCGCTCCATTTCGATGTTGGAGGTAGTCAGAAACGGATCCATCCGCTCCGGCGACTTGGCGATGCCTTTGGCAACTTTTTCATTCCACTTCTGCTTATTGTCTTGAATACTCATAGTGACACTCCGATATAAATTTTTGTAAACCTTACCACAGAGTCACTGAGGGCACGGAGAAAAACTGAAAAAGGCTATTGTAAAGGGTGTAATCCTTCAAACCATAGCCTTTTTCTTTTGCCGTTCTCTGTGTTCCCTGTGACTCTGTGGTGAAAACTTAAACTACAACACCGCTTTCAGATATTCACCCGTCCGTTCACGCTTTTCTTTTTCTATTGCTTTCGGATCGACTTCTACAAACTTCTCATCAGGAGTTATTTTGAAGAGTGGCTGACCTTTCTGGACAATAGAACCGTCACCGCTCTGGATTACTATCTTGTCAATAGTTCCAGAATAAGTTGCCCTGACGGTATTGAACATCTTCATAACTTCGATGATATAGAGTGCCTGACCTTTTTCAAAATGCATCCCCTCATGAACGAAGGCAGGGAGACCAGGCGCTTCCTGACCGTAGTACATACCGCCGCAGATCGCAACAACCTCATCTGCTTTAGTTGCAGGTGGCGGAACAAGGATCTTCTTCATGCGTACCTGAAGTTCAGCATCAAAAAGATAATCCGGAATGGTGACTTCTAAATCCTCCTCTACTTTGAAAGCCCAGAAGTCAGTTTTATCTGCAACAAGGAAGAGCATCCCCAGAAGTTCAACGCCAGCTTCAAAACCGAAGTGCGACGCACGAATCTGAGCCCACATTTCGGCAGAATAGCCACCTTGCGGCTTATCTTTATCAAGAACTGCCGTCAATTTGGCATAGTCACCATCACCCAGTTTGAATTTTTCGTTGAGCGTTCCATAAAAACTGAGAGCCTTTTGGAGTACTTCGTTATCGTGGTTCCAGATTACTTCGGCAGCCGGCACGGTGGAACGGTAAGTCATATTCAAATATTTGTAGGTTTCATCAAGTATTGTCATCGGGTTTTTGAGCCAGATAACTTTACCCTTTTCCAACTTGAAATTTTTCCGGTTGAGACTAAGCCACCCAGAAAGCAGGTGCGGATCTTCTATGAATTTTTCGATAGGACGGGTAACAAGAGTCCCCTTGCGATCCAGAGTCTGTGACATCACCTTGGCAACATCAGGCTGATCGGGGAACTGCTCACTGATAAGCTTCGCATAATGCTTTTTCATCTGTATAAAAGCAAATACCGGATCAAGCTTGGAAGCCTCTTCTTTAAGCTGACCGATCAAAGTCAGGTAAGGAACAACAAAACGGGTGGTCGGTTTTGCCATAACGTTATAGCCAAGGAACCAGTTGACAAGACCATAATGGAATTCGAGATTTGTGCCGAGATCATTGCCACGCAGAGTTGTATGACAGAGAACCTCAGCCATCTTCTCATAGCTTTCCAGACGATCACCACCCTTGGTAAGAAGCAGCGCGATGTTTGAATCGTATGCGCCGGCAACGCGATAGCGCATGAACATATCAGTATCAGGGTTTACCAGACATATACCCTGGTCATCGCGAATTTCACCTTCAATAGGCTTGGACCAGTAACGAATCAAACCTCCGGCATGAGGAGAAAGTGAAGCATCTGTCGCGTTAAGACGCGCTTCGACAGAAGCGTTATAGCGAACAAAACGTTCTGGCTTGGGAAGACGTTTTTTATGCTGAGCGATAAGAGCCATGGCCTCAACCAGCGATTCTACTACGAAAAAGTCATTCTTGTTTTTTGGGTTGGTAAATTTCAGACTGTAGCAGAGCTCCGTAACACGGTGTTCAACCTGAATACGAGTATTTACTTCCATGAAATAGTGACGATCACGGTCAACAATGCACTCGAACGTTGAAGCCGAGTCAAGCCCGACAGCCTGACCGAAACGTGCCGACTCTTCTTCCATGCGCTTCAATACTTTAAGATCGCTTTCAAGCGCCTTTACTTCGGCCTTGCTGCCGGCTTTTTTTGCTTTTTCTATGGCAGCGTTCAACCCTTCCTGAGTTACAGAAACTTCAAGAAGTTTCTGCTCATGCATCTGCAAAGAGCAATCACGACCACCAAGCGATATGCACCACTCGCCATTGCCCAGCAATTGAATTTCGTTATGACGTGTCTGCTCAATATTGAGCTCAACCAAAACGTTTTTGTTGTCACCAACGCCATTGGCTTTCACTTCGTTCAGAACTTCACGCACCAGCACAGGAGCTTCTGCAGCTGCATCAGCAATCTGCTTTTCGGTAGCTTTCTTGAGAGTCAGGAGCGAGGCACCAAGAATACGCTGTCCCTTGCCGCCACCACCGCCAATCGCTTTAATACGGAAACGGCTTTGCGGATATTTTTTGAACAATTCAGCAACTTCGGTTTTTACCTGAGCGCACAGTTCTTCAATCGAATACAGATCCACCCCTTTTCGGTATGAAGCCATCAGGATACAATCTGCAAGAGTTGCAAGATCAATCTTCTTGTCGTTCAGCACTTTGCTGTCGCAATCAAGACCTTCGGCCTCAGCCAGCTTGACAAGCTTTTCACGGGTCGGAAATTTTTTCAGCAGGGTTAGCGCAGTAATGTTGTTGATACCTGGAGTTACACTGACATCAACCGCCAGAGCCGTTCTTTTTGCCTCATCCTTTTTACCCGCCTTGGCCTGTGTCGCGGCGCATGGTCCAATAAACTTGAGACCGGCATTTTCAATGGTTGCAACGAATTCCTCGTCTTCTGCCATGAAACCATATCCGGCGAAAACCGAATCATAACCGTTATCTTTTGCAATGGTTATAATCTGGTTCATTCGCTCAACGCGCTCTTCTTTGCTCGCACCGCTGTAATCAGGCACCCGATGAACGCGCGTTGAATCTGTCAACTGACGCAGTTCTGGAGCAAGCGCGTTCGGATAAACAATTGAATCTTTTTCTGAAAGGAGTATGCCGAAGTGGGTTATTCCCATCTCGGTATAAACATCCATCGCCTCCTTGCGGATAGGCCCACGGCAGACAATGAGAGGTTTCAGTTCTTCACAGGCAAATGAGCGTACCCACTCTGACTGTGACAGACTCAAACGGCGCTCACGGTGAATTAAGGGATTGTGCTTGTAATAATCAGTCATCGTTATGTATCTCCAATCTATAGTCGGATAGTTATTAATTAAGTTCTAAATCAGTGGAACTCTCTCTGAATGCCGCCCATTGGTGACGGTTTGTAATGGCGCAGGAAGAAGTTCATATTTTCACCCAGTACCTTACGCAGGTCGGTAGGCATAACTATCGACGAAATAGATCCAAGTGCCAGTCCCTCTTTAGGGTTCATCAGCTCTTTTTCGTAACGTGTGTTAAGTGCTGCTTCCTGCAGTTTCAGCCATTCACCAGCCTCTTTTTCAGCATCCTTTTTGGCATCATCACCGTTCATACCTGCAGCGATGCGCTCCTGTGTCCCTTTTTTGAGCATTTCTGCCGCACCACTACGAGCTTTACGCATTTCGTCTTTGTAGACAAATTCTTTTCCAGCCGGCCCCATTACTGCAAGACGGGTTGTAGGAAGTGCCAGAACCAGATCGGCTCCTGTCGGATAGTTATTGTAGGATGCATATGCACCGCCGTATGCGTTGCGAAGTATCAGAAGGATTCGAGGCGTACGGACATCAACAATAGAGTCCAGCATGGAGCGTCCGGCCTGGACAATACCGCGTGATTCCTGTTCACGACCCGGGAGGAAGCCTGTGGTATCTTCCATGAAAATGATCGGAATGTTGTAAATATTACAGAAGCGAACGAAGCGCGCAATCTTCACTGCCGAATCGCAGTCTATCTGACCGGATGAAACGGCACTGTTGTTGGCGCAGAAACCTACTACGTTTCCGTCAAGACGACCGAAAGCTGTAACAACTTCGCGGGCACGGTCCGGCTGCAGTTCAAAATAGTCGCCATGGTCACAGATCTGCTGAATAATTATCGAAACATCGAAAGGCGTATTGAAGCCGGTCGGTGAATTGAATGCCTTCTTAAGCAGCGTATTGATTTCCCAGGTTTTGCGGTCAAGCGGGTCGCTGGTAGACTGGTATGGAGCCATTACACTATTGTTGTCAGGAATATATGACAGCAGACGTAGTGCTGTACGAAGAGCCGCGACCTCATCATTGACTGTTAAATCGGCTACACCCGATTTTCCGTGAACTTTTGGTCCACCAAGTTCCTCAGGGGTAATATCTTCTCCCAAAACAGATTTAACAACACCTGGACCGGTTAAGCCGAAAAAAGTGTCATTCGGCTGAATTACAAAACTACCCTGGCGAGGCAGATAACTGCCGCCACCGGCGTTAAAACCGAACATGCACATAATGGAAGGCACAACGCCACTCATTTTGCGTAGCGCAGTAAATGCCTCGGCATAACCGTCAAGGCCACCTACGCCGGCAGGAACAAAGGCGCCTGCGCTGTCGTTCATTCCGATAACAGGAAGACCCTTTTCACTTGCCATATTAAACAGCTTGGCAAGCTTGCTCCCGTTGGTGGCATCAATTGAACCGGCTCGAACGGTGAAGTCGTGACCGTACACAGCAACATCGCGGCCATCAACATTAATTATTCCGGTGACAAGCGAAGCACCATCCAGATTTTTCCCCCAGTTTTGAAAGAGGATGTTCGGCTGTACGGAAGTCAGGGTACGAATGCGTTCCCATACTGTCATGCGCTTTTTGAAGTGCTGTTTTTCAATCTGATCAATGCTTACCGAGTGTATCGGACGCTGGATCAAGTCATGACCAGCCTGCATAGCTTCTTCGTAACCACCCTTCTTTCCCGGAATTTCGCCAGGGATTGTAAACTCCAGGGTTTCTGCCGGGGCAAACGGGTTTTTCAGTGATGGTTTAATTGCAGTTTTTGACATCTTGCCATCCTTCCTTTTGAAATATATTGCATCTAGCTTTTTCCGCTAAAATCAACTCAAATCCAGGACTAGCGCGTAACTACCGCCAGTACCTTAACTTCAGAACCATCTTTTGAAAGCAGGCGGTGCTTTAAAGCTGAATCAAAATAAACACAGTCCCCTTCCTCAAGTATTATGCGCTTTTCGTCTAACACCAGTTCCGCTGTCCCGCTCATAATAAAAAGAAATTCTTCTCCGTCGTGGCTATAAGTATTTTCTTCTAGGGCTTTCTGAGTTATGGAAAGGAGGAACGGTTCCATCTTCTTGTTCTGCTTATGAAATGAGAGTGATTCGTAGGAGTAACCCTGACTGGTGCCAGCCTTGGATATTACGCGGGGAATCGCTTTGCGTTCGTGGGAGCGGACAACTTCATAGCGGCACTCTTCTTCGTCTTCAGTGAAGAAAAGGCCGATTTTTACATCGAAGAATTTTGCTATTCTTGAAAGGGTGGCAATCGGAGGAGATACGTTATTATTTTCAATTTGTGAAATGAGCGCAGGAGAAAACCCGGTCTCCTTGGCAACAGCCTGAAGAGTCAGTTTTTTTGAGAGACGGAGCTTCTTGATTTTAGCGCCGATGTTGAATTCGCGCATCCAAACCCCTGACTATAATTAGTAGAACTCAGTTTCCGTGCGGGGTTTGTATACAATTTGCTTTATAATGTCAATAAAATTCCTTCAACACAAACCAAGCGGTTACAGCATAAATAAAAGTCCATTTACTGCAAATAAAAAATCAGTTCACTGTTTGAGTTTACTTGCCAGCAACTGAACTGTGTGCATCACCTTAATATTCGAGCCATGCTGTTTCAGACCGTCTGAAAGCTGCATCATACAACCGGGGCAACCGGTCGCTACAACATCTGCACCGGTAGAAATAATTGCTTCACTTTTGCTATCATTGATGCTCATTGAGGAGTCGTAGTGATATACATTAAACGTACCGCCCATACCGCAACATTTATCAGCACCATCCATTTCGACCAGTTCCACCCCCGGAGTTCCCTTGAGCAATTCGCGCGGTTGCTTCCTCACTCCACTGGTACGGAGATGACAGGGGTCGTGATAGGTGACGCGAAGCTTTTTTTCGCCAGCCGTTTCCGAAGGTTCAAGGCCGAGCTCCCGAAGCAACTGCGAAACATCTACCGCTTTTTTAGCCAACGCTTCAAGACGGTCACGCAACTCCGGATTCCTTTTTCCGACCACAAGCGGATAAAGGCGATGCAGCGCTCCACCGCAAGTGGCACAGACACTAATTATATAATCCACTTCATATTTTTCAAATTCTTCGAGGTTTCGTTCCGCCAACTCACGAACCGTAGCAATATCGCCTCCGGACATGCCAGGCAGGCCGCAGCACTGTTGCCCTTTCGGGATGATAATCGTACAGCCTAGATGCCGAAACAGAGCAATCGCAGCTTCACCAACATCGGTATAAACAAAATTGGTCATACAGCCGACAAAAAACGCAATGCGAGGTTTGCCTGGCTCTCCCGAAATAACTTCAGGGTACCGGTCGATTAAACTCTCTGCAGCTATCTGGGGGATAAAACGCTTGTTTCCAATAAACGGCATGGGAAATCGAAGACGAAGTCCGGAAGATTCAGGAACTTTTTTGAAGAAGAGCGGACCAAAAAGCGAAGCCATTTTTGCCCCCATCTTCATACGGGTTCTGTTCTTTATAACTTGGCCCACCGCAGAATGAAATGTTGTAAGCCCACGTTTCTTAGCCAACGACTCTCGAGCGGCAATAACTATTTCGTCAGTAGGCACATCATTCGGGCATTTTTCGACACAACTGCCACAAAGCAGACATTTTGACATTGCGAGATATGTTTGATCATCAAGCTCGATATCATCAGTCATAATATGCTGGGCAAGAGCAATTTTGCCGCGAGCAACCGCAGGTTCACGCTGGAACGCATTGAAAGCAGGGCAGTTTTGACGGCAGGCGCCACACTTGACACATTTTTTCAACTGTTCTTCAACCCGCTTGAGGGGATCTGTATTTAGCTGTTCCATTTACTAAAACCTTTCACCACAGAGACGCGGAGGCACGGAGAAATTCAAAACCGACATCATTGTAAAAAACATTGCCAAACAAAACAACCCTACATAATCTTGACTCAAGGAAAGAGCCTTTTCCCAAAGCTTTTCTCCGAGTCTCTGTGCCTCCGTGGTGGATTTAAAGATTCTTCTTCCACTCATCAAGTGTAATCAGAGCACGTTCGGCCAATTTCTGTCGCCGTTCCTTCTTTTTGATCCTGCCTGGCAACTCAGGAAATAGTCCATAATTCACATTCATCGGCTGAAAATGTTTTACATCGGCATTGGTGATATGATGCATCAGAGCACCCAAAGCTGTTTCAGGTGGCGGCATAATAATTTTCTCACCCTTAATGAAATCAGCGGCAGCAATGCCAGCCAGAAATCCACTGGCTGCAGACTCCACATAACCCTCAACGCCAGTAATCTGGCCGGCGAAGAAAATTCTATTATCACTTTTCAACTGCTGGGTCGGCTCAAGCAATGCTGGAGAGTTGATAAAAGTATTGCGGTGCATTGAACCTAAACGAACGAACTCCGCACCTTCCAGTCCCGGAATCGTTCTGAAAATGCGTCGCTGCTCCGACCAGGTCAGCTTGGTCTGAAAGCCGACCAGATTATACATGGTTTTCTCACGGTTTTCGGCGCGTAACTGGATTATTGCGTGTGCTTCGTGACCAGTATGTGGATTAAGTAATCCGACCGGCTTCATCGGCCCGAAACGGAGTGTTTCAGGGCCACGCGAGGCTAATTCTTCAACCGGCATACACCCTTCAAAGTGCACTACCTTCTCAAAATCACGCGTCGGAACTTTATCGCCACGATTCAGTTCATCAATAAAGCGAAGATATTCCTCTTCGTTTAAAGGGCAATTCAGATAATCATCACCATCCCCTTTTCCGTAGCGCGAGGCGGCAAAAACCTTTGTCATATCAAGCGAGTCGGAGGCAACTATCGGAGCGATGGCGTCATAGAAATAGAGCCGGTCTCCTGTCAGATCAGCCAGCGACACCGCCAGCGCATCGCTGGTCAGCGGCCCTGAAGCCAGAATAACAACCCCTTCCGGCGGAATTGCCGTTGTCTCGCTCCGTTCAAGGTGAATCAGTGGATGGGCTTCTATTTTGGCGGTTACATAGTCGGATAACAGCTTGCGATCAACGGCCAGCGCGCCACCCGCCGGAACAGAAGTCGCCTCGGCAGCCTCCATTATCAAAGAACCACAACGACGCAGTTCCTCTTTGAGCAGCCCCACGGCGTTATCAAGCGAGATGCCGCGGAACGAGTTGGAACAGACCAGTTCAGCCAGGCCGGGCAGCTCATGGGCAGGTGAGAAACGGTGCGGTTTCATCTCATGAATGACGACTGGCATACCGCGCTCAGCGGTCTGCCAGGCAGCTTCGCATCCTGCCAGACCTCCTCCGATTATAGTAACGCTTTCTTCAGACATTGTCATATTCCTTCTGAAAAAACTGAGACACAGAGATTCTCATAAATACAATCAATTCTCTGTGCCTCGGTGTCTCAGTCTTTTAAGAAATTTGCTATTCGCTCGTGCTGTAATCACAACCCTCTTTGGGACATTTCAGAAACTCACCCTTGCGCTTATAGATTTTCTTTACCAACAGTGGAAAACCACACTTCGGGCAGGGACTTTCAACCGGCAGATCCCAAAGGGCAAATTTACACTTCGGATACTGATTGCAAGAGTAGAACAGCTTGCCGAAGCGCGATTTTTTCTCAATCAGCTCTCCTTCCTTGCACTCTGGGCAAACCACACCTGTGTTAAGCGGTTTGACCAGTGGCTGGATATTTTTGCAGGCCGGATAACCTGAGCAGGCAAGATATTTACCAAAGCGGCCATCCTTGATAAGCATTGGCTGACTACACTTTTCGCATTTCTCCTCTGAAACAACCGGTTCTACAATTTCACCTTCCTGATCAACGTTGCGGGTGTATTTACACCCTTCCTGAAAACCGGAGCAGGCGATAAATTTGCCGCGCTTACCGAGTTTTACAACCAGAGGCTTGCCGCACTCCGGGCAAACTTCATCAGTAGTTTCAGTTGTAAGGTCAGACTTGCTAACCTCCCCCTCTTTCAGCTTCAGTAGAGCAATAAAAGGTTCCCAGAACTCCTTAAGCAGAGGCTTCCACTCTTTTTCTCCGCGAGAAACCTGATCCAGCTCTTCTTCAAGACCGGCAGTGAAATTGTAATCAACATACTTCTGAAAATGAGCCGTCAACAGGTCGCTGACAACCATGCCGACATCTTCAGGAAAGAAGCGCTTCTTGTCCAGACGGGCATATTTCCGCTCAACCAGAGTATTCATGATCGAAGCAAATGTTGATGGACGACCGATGCCGTACTCTTCGAGTGTTTTTACCAGGGTCGCCTCGGTATAACGTGGTGGCGGTTGAGTAAAGTGCTGTTCCGGAAGAACTTCGTGAAGCTTGAGCGCAGCCCCCTCGATCATTGCAGGGAGCAGTCCCTCTTTTTCTTCGTCCTGATCATCCAGACCTTCAATGTAAAGTTTCATAAAACCTGGGAACCGGATAACTGTCCCCGCCGCACGCAGACCTGCTTTGCCAGCTCCTGAAAAGATTCCTGAAGCCGGAGGTGAACTCAAATCGGCGGTTATGTCGACAGATGTTTGGTCCAGCAACGCCTCCGCCATCTGACACGCTACGGTTCTTTTCCAAATCAGCTCATATAGTTTGTAGAGGTCAGGAGTCAGATATTTTCTCAGTTCAGCCGGGGTCTTGGAAATATAGGTCGGCCTGACAGCTTCATGGGCTTCCTGGGCATTTTTTGATTTGGTTTTGAATATGCGAGGTTTGGCAAGAGCGTATTCCTTGCCGTAAGCCGCAGAAATCACATCATGAGCTTCTTTGAGCGCCAATGTAGAAAGATTAACACTATCGGTTCGCATGTAGGTAATAAGACCTACTGTTCCTTCTGCTCCGATATCAATACCCTCATAAAGCTTTTGTGCCGTAGACATTGTTTTCTTTGCACCAAAGCCGAGCTTTCGCGATGCTTCCTGCTGTAGCGTTGAAGTTGTAAAAGGTGGGGACGGATAACGCTTTTTCTCGGTTTTGGTTATTTTTGCGACCTTGTAGCTTCCGGTTTGCAGTGAAACCTTAAGAGATGAAGCAAGGTCCTCAGCAGGAATATCAAATTTGCCAAGTTTTTTACCACCAACATCAACCAGGCCGGCCTTAAATTCCTGGCCTGGAACTACCCCGAGTCGAGCTGCGATAGTCCAGTACTCCTGTTCTTTGAATGCGAGGATTTCCTTCTCACGTTCACAGACCAACCGCAATGCTACCGACTGAACACGGCCAGCGGAAAGACCGTATCGGATCTTTTTCCAGAGGAAAGGCGAAAGAGTAAAACCAACCAGATAATCTAATATGGAGCGGGCCTGCTGGGCGTTTACCAGATCAAGCGCAATATCGCGCGGGTTTTGAACAGCGTGTAGAATAGCGTCTTTGGTGATTTCGTGGAACTCAACGCGCTGTATTTTGATACCAGGGTTCTTTTTATCAAGCCCAAGCGCGGCAAGCAGATGCCATGATATTGCTTCCCCTTCACGGTCGGGGTCAGTTGCCAGAAGCAGTCGATCCGCCCCCTTCATGGCAGCTTTGATTGCGTCTAGATGTTTTTTGCTTTCTGGAAGCACGTGGTATTTGGGCTCAAAGCCCTTTTCAATATCCACGGACCCCTGTTTGCTCGGGAGTGCGCGAACATGACCAAATGAAGCGAGGACCTTAAAATCCGGTCCCAGAAATTTTTCTATTGTTTTGCCCTTGGCGGGTGATTCAACGATTACGAGGTTTTTAGACATAAATAATATAGTCCTTATCAAGTTACAGCGTAGTGTGTGCCGGGTAGCGATGTCACCGCCCCCTTGAGTTCAAGGTGCAGTAACATAGATGAAACCTCCCCTGCTGTCAATTCAGTTTGGGCGATGATGTCATCAATGTGTAAAGGCGAGCGGGCAAGCAATTCATAAATCGCCGCTTCTTTCGGTGTCAAGGCAAAGGAGCGAGGAGGTGGCTGAAACAGCGGAGTATCCGCAGATGCAGCGGCATATCCCGGGATTTCTTCCAGAATATCCTCAACGCAATCCACCAGTTTGGCCCCCTGTTTTATAAGGCGGTTGCAGCCGCGACTGGTAGCAAAAGAAATATTCCCAGGCACGGCAAACACGTCACGCCCATGTTCAAGGGCATATTGTGCTGTAATCAGTGAACCGCTTTTTTCAGCAGCCTCAACGACCAGAACACCACTGGAAAGTCCGCTGATAATACGATTGCGACGTGGAAAATTTTCTGCAAGCGGCATAGTGCCAAGAGGGAACTCCGATACCAGACATCCTTTATCTGCCATCTGCTCGAATAGCAATCTATTTTCCGGCGGATATATTTTGTCAATCCCGCAACCCAGAACACCTATGCTTCTCCCACCAGTCTGCAGTGCCCCCTTGTGAGCTGCAGTATCAACTCCTCGAGCCATTCCGGAGACGACACAAACACCGTGAGTTGCAAGCGCCTCAGACAATTTGACGGTTGTAAGCAATCCGTATGAGGTCGCACGACGTGAACCGACAATGGCAATTGATAGTTCATGTGAACACAGTTTGCCTTTAACGTACAAAAATGGAGGTGGATCCGGAATTTCAAACAGAGATTTTGGGTAGTCACTGGAAATATAGGTTACAAGAGATGCTGCGCTTGCTTCAAGCCGTCGGCACTCCTCTTCGGCAAAACGTTCCCATTCGTTGGCTTTGATACCGTCAATTACCGCAGAGGTTATCCCCCTTATACCGCCAAGCGCTGCCGGTGATGCCTTCAAAGCGGCTTCCGGTGTATCAAAATGTTCGAGAAGACGCCGGAAAGCAACATTCCCAACCCCTGCAACCGCTTTGAGACCTATCCAGTAAAAATTTTCCATATACAATCCATGAATGAACGACAAAAAAAGACCGGCCGAAGCCGGTCTTAAGTCATATCATTATTTAATCAGCTATTTAGTCTGACTGACAATCCTGTCGCCCTTATAGATTATATCGATGCTTTTAACGACAAGCGCGGCAGAGGTTTTCTTTCCAGCATCAACAATAACCAATGCCCCAAGCAGTTCCTGCGGCAGCTTTTCAAGCCTCCCCTCTACATACTGCTGGTCGATTGTCACATCCCTGACAATGTAGAGCATATTTCCAGCTTCAGCGCCTTGATTCGTTCCCAAATCTATATATACTATTTCTCCAGCCGCAATAATACTGGCGCCAGTGTAACTTTCGACAATATAACCCTTAAGATCTGCCTTGGCATTTTTCAGAGAAATTTCCTTGCGTCGGCTTTCATTATAGGGGAGCAGGAAGGCTCCGGGGCTTATTTCTCTGGATGACTTAGTTACAATTGCACGGGATGATTTCCGTTCCATATCAGTCAATTGAATGGTGCCGACAGGAATGAATTTGTTTCCAATTTCTTCGCTGCTTATCGGATGATTCACTGACACGTCTTTGAAGAAAACCGAGAACTTGTCGCCGCTACCTGCCTTCTGAACAGTGCCAAGGTCAGTATAAACAATGTCATCAACACCAGCAACAACGCGCCCATATTGAATTCCAATCAGCAAGCCGTAAGGCTGGAACTCGCTACCTGCAAGAAAGCCTTCAGTTCCATAGAGAGTATATGTTTTTTCTGCGGCAACTTCCTGAAGCACTTCAGGAGCCGCTGCTACAGGGGCGTTTTTAGGTTTTGTGTCCACACCCGGCTGCTCTTTAGGGACAAATTCAATCCGGTCAGCAAAAATACGCAGTTTCTGCCCCGGATAAATATAATGCGGATTCGTAACCTGGCTGTTTTTCGACCACATGTTCGGCCAGTAGTTAGGATCTTTTATGAAACGCTCCGAGATCCCCCAAAGAGTATCTCCCTTTTTTATCACGTAAACAGTAGGTTCTTCCTGCCCTGCGGCAAGAACAGCAGATGGTACGGATAAACAGGCCAACAGCAGAAAGAGCAGCAATCTGATTTTCATGTAGGTCACCTCGTTCGCCTTTTTGAAGAAAAGACGGGGTTAATGTGCACTCAGTCGTTCACGAGCTTTTATTGCAGCTGCACTGCTTGGATATGAGGTAATGATTCTCTCAAAGATTACAGTTGCCTTGTCTTTTTCCTTCAAAGCCGAAAGCGTAAAGCCTAATTTCAAAAGAGAATCCGGGGCTTTTGTGCTTTTGGGGTAAATTTCAGCGACCTTCGTAAAAGTCTCTTTAGCTTTAAAAAGATCAGACAGGGTGTAGTAACACTCTCCGATCCAGTACAAAGCATTAGCTGCATAGTCACTCTGAGGGCTGTTTTTGATAAATGCCTCAAACGATTCTATGGCAGCGGTAAAATTGTTGGCACTGTATAAACCAAAGGCTTTAAGATATTCCGCCGGTGGCCCGGATTCACGTGCAGGCTTGACCGGGGATGGTTGATTGACAATCTCAACCTTGGGTGTTTGCTGATATTGGGAAAGACCGGCGACTCTAACTTTAAGCTCATCACGGGTGGCGCGGAGATCACTGTTTTCATCCTTAAGCAGTTTTATTTCACCGCTCAGTGCTTGAATACGCTCACCCTGAACCTGTTGCAAAACGGTAAGTTCATTATGACGCTGTTCAGTAATTTTAGAAGACTGAATCAGAAACTCTATTTTTGCTTCAGACTCTGTCTGCCGCTTTACTACAAGATCATTAGCAGCACAACCGTACAAAGAAAACAGCAAAATCATATATAGTACTAATTGACTGCCTGACTGCATAAGCCCCCCATATAAAGCACGATTTTTATAATTAAAGCGATATAGTTGTCTTTGTCAAGCGAAAGGTGCCTTTTCAGTTTTATTGGCAGACTGATTATGTTAGCATCCAGTCCCCGCGAATCAAGTGAATCCGTAACTAAAAGATTAAAACTGGACTTTCTATGCAACGACCTGAATTGCTGGCTCCTGCCGGAAATATGGAGAAATTGAAAATTGCGGTACATTACGGTGCCGACGCAGTATATCTGGGTGGACAGGCCTTTGGTCTCCGCAATATGGCTGATAATTTTTCTGTAGATGAAATGGGAAGAGCGCTAGATTTCTGCCATGCAAAAGGGGTTAAAGGGTATCTGACTATCAACAGTTATCCTCGAAACGAATCGCTTGGTGAGCTGGAAAAATACCTGTCGCAGATTGCTCCACTGCCATTCGACGCTTATATTGTCGCCGACCCAGGTGTTATTGATGCTGTGCGGCAGATTTCGCCGGAGCGTGAACTACATCTCTCCACTCAGGCAAACACTATAAACTGGCATTCTGCGCGATTTTGGCAAAAGCAGGGCATCAGGCGCATAAATCTGGCTCGCGAAATGAGCCTTAACAATATTTGCGACACCATAACTAAAGTTCCCGATATTGAATTTGAGACTTTTGTACATGGCGCGCTTTGTATCTCCTATTCCGGACGATGTTTGATATCAAGCGTTCTGACCGGACGCGACGCCAATCAGGGCGAATGCACCCATCCCTGCCGCTGGAGTTATCATCTGGTTGAAGAGTCACGACCGGGTGAGTATTTCCCTGTTATGGAAGACGAAACCGGCACCTTCATTTTTAATTCCCGTGACCTCTGCCTGCTGGAGCATATCCCTGCTCTGGTCGAAAGCGGAGTACATGCCCTCAAAATCGAAGGACGGATGAAGGGGGTCAACTATGTGGCCTCCGTACTTCGAGTTTACCGGCAGGCCCTAGATGAATACTTGAGCGATCCTGATGCCTGGCACTGCCGTAAGGATTGGCTTGACGAGTTGGCAAAATTGAGTCATCGCGGCTTCACTACCGGCTTTCTGTTTGGTCAGCCACAAAATGTCGGACAGGAGTATCATTCTGCCTATATCCGCAGCCACGACTTCGTTGGTATAGTTGATGAAACTAGGAGCGATGGAAAAATTCTTGTGAGTGTGCGCAACAGGATCAAAACCGGGGAGTTGATCGAATTTATAGGCCCTGGAATGCGAAGCGACTCTCTCACCTTACAGCAGTTTTCTATTTTAACAGAGCGCGGTGCAGCCGTTCCTTCTGAGGTTGTTAATCCTAACTCAAGGATACTTCTGAATGTGCCGTTTACTGTTGAAGCAGGAGATCTGCTACGCCGCGAGAAGACAGCAGCTGCGTGAACAAATGAAAGCAAGGAAGCAATCATATGACTGATCCAAAACTCCCCCCTCAGAATCTGGATGCCGAAATGTCGGTACTGGGCGGTATTCTGATTGATAATGATGCAATAAACCGCGTTCTTGAAAGCATAACCCAGGAAGATTTCTATCGCGAGGCGCATCGAAAAATTTTCCTGGCGATGATGCATCTCTCTGATAAACGCGAACCTTGCGACTTGGTAACACTGACAGAAACCCTGAAAAAAAGGGGCGAAATTGATGAAGTAGGTGGAGCGGCCTATCTGCTTATGCTGGTTGATTACGTCCCTACAGCAGCCAACATTAGTTATTACTGCAAAATTGTAAAAGAGAAGTCTGTCAATCGTAAGCTGATTGGCATTGCTACCGGAATAGTCACCCGTAGCTATGAAGATCAGACGGATGTCAACGAATTGTTGGACAAGGCACAGAAGGATCTCTACGAAATCGGCGAGAACAAACTCCGCCCGCAGTATGTACCGATTCAACCTCTTATTAAAGAGGCTTTTAAAATACTAAAATCTCTCAATGAGCGCAAAGAGCACATCACCGGCGTCCCGACCGGATATATTGAACTGGATCAGATGACTGCCGGCTTTCAGCCTGGCAATCTTGTTATAATCGCCGCCAGACCTTCAATGGGTAAAACCACACTCGCGCTTAACATTGCACAGTATGCAAGCGCAGAAAGCAAGAAGAAGACCTCTTCTGTTATTTTTTCACTCGAGATGAGCAAAGAAGATCTGGTCATGCGTTTTCTGGCTGCCATAGCCAGAGTTGACTTTGGACGAATGCGTACCGGTCATTTCCAGGATAGTGACTGGCCACGCCTGACAAGAGCAGCAGGCCTTCTGCATGATGCCAAAATATTCATTGATGACACTCCTGCTATCAGCGTTCTGGAACTCCGCTCAAAAGCTCGACGCCTGAAAAGCGAACATGATATCGGACTGATTATTGTTGACTATCTTCAGTTAATGAAAGCAGGAACACGTATTGAATCCCGCCAGCAGGAAATCTCTGAGATTTCCCAGTCACTGAAGGCACTGGCAAAAGAACTTAGTGTGCCTGTAATAGCCCTCTCACAGCTGAATCGTGAATTGGAAAAACGTGCCGACAAGCGCCCGATGATGAGTGACCTGCGTGAATCAGGAGCCATTGAACAGGATGCCGATGTAATAATGTTCGTCTACCGTGAGGCTGTCTATTGCGAACAGTGCCGCAATCGTGACAACTCCTGCACACAAGGGCATGAACGTAACGCTGAACTTATTATTGGCAAACAGCGTAACGGTGCTATCGGCACAGTCAAACTCGCCTTTTTTGGAGAGCATACCCGTTTTGAAAACCTGAGTGACAGAAACGAATAAACATTTTGAGAGTTAATAACGGAGGTGTGTTATGGCAGAACAGAAAAAAGGCTCTTTAGGCGCAATTCTCTCCGCCTGCAACATCATAACGGAACAGGACATCACCGCTGCTCTCGAGGAACAGGGGCGCAGCGGGATACGTTTTGGGGAAGCACTGATAACTCTTGGCATCGTAACTCAAGAGGATATTGACTGGGCGCTTTCAAATCAGCTTGACATCCCGTACATTCGCCTCAAGGTTGACATGATCGATCCGGACGCAGTACGACTTCTCCCGGCATCAACAGCCAGAAAGTTCAATCTGATTCCTCTCATAAAAGCTGGAGGAGAATTGAACATCGCCATTTCTGACCCTCTGAATAAAGCTGCAATAGAGGCAGTTGAACAGCAGACCGGATGTCAGGTTAGTATTTCCGTTGCATTGATACGTGAAATCCGTGAAATGATTGACGCCTGTTATGGCAATACGGGACAGGAACAGCTGGGATTAGAATCCAGCGCCTTTTCAGAAAAAGCGCTGGAAACAATAAATAATGATTTGAGTGGTGGCAAACTACTCGACTATCTGCTTATTTTCATTTTACAAAACAGACTTTCATCCCTTTCACTTCAACCTCTAGGTGATACTATAAATATAATTGGGAGAAGGGGGGGGATTTCACGTCCGATCGGATTGTTAGCCGGTACCTATTACCCTGATGTTACTCACAGGATCCGTAAAAGCACCGGCAATAGCACATCCGGAGAGAAAAATTCCGACGGACTTTTAATCTTTAGCTACCGTTCTCACCCCATAACCTTTCAGATAGCAACAATTTCTGGCTATGGCGGCGAATACATCACCATTAGACCTCACGTATCAGCCAGCGTTCCATATCGTCTCGCTGATCTCCATCTTCCGCCGCAGCAGGAAACAGATTTTCTACAACTCTCACACAAGGGTAATGGAATAACCTTTTTTGCCTCACGAACCAAACAGGAACGTGACCGATTTATGGATCTGATGTTGGAGGAAATCGATACAAACGGAAAGAACGTCATCATCCTCGGCGAAGGCCCTGGACGCATGAATAAGCGTTTTCCCCGGATATTTCTACCTCGTGAAGATATTGAACGGGCTGCAACCGTTATGAGTGCGCTCGATCACGACCCCGATATTCTTGTAATCGAGGATGCTACCGAAAGTATGCCCTTCACTGCGGCATGCCGTGCAGCCATGAGAGGGAAGCTTGTTTTGGCTGGACTGGAGATCAGGGGAACCCGTAATGTTCTGCGCCAGCTGCTGCTTTATCAACAGCAGAACTACTTTCTGCCGGTTTTTGTTAATGGTATTGTCTCTTTTAAAGGGATACAACTGTTATGCCCCGGCTGTAAAACAGATTACAGCCCACCTACCGAAGAACTGGCGGCAATGAACCTAGTGCATCGCCCTGAATCATTTTACCGGACAACTGGTTGCGATAACTGCGGTCATAGCGGTTTCCGCTTAAGAAAATTTCTTGTAGATGTTTTGGCCTTTGACGATGAATTTCTACGAATTTTCGAACAGGCCACCGATGTGGCTGCATTGGAAAACTACCTTTCTGTAGCAAACTACCACGGATTGGCAGATGAGGGGTTGAGACTTCTGATGGCAGGAGAAGTTTCACCTGAAGAATATATCGCTTCGATAGTTTTATAGATAGGAGAGGAGAAATCTCATGGCACGAATAGACGCACTTTTCAATATGTTAAAGGAACAGGGGGCTTCGGATTTGCACCTTTCCACTGGGAATCCTCCCATCTTTCGGCTGCGAGGTGAAATGGTGCGCCTGAATTTTAAAGCACTGGGGCATGACGAACTGAAAGCAATTCTGTTTGAAATATTGAGCGAAAAGCAGCAGACACAATTCAATGAGACCAAGGATCTCGACTTTGCATATGAGGTTCCCGGTGTAGCTCGTTTCCGTGGCAATATAATGATGCAGTATCGCGGTATTGCCGCTGTATTCCGCATAATTCCTACCAAAATTCTTTCGGCTGATGAATTGGGACTTCCTGAAGGAGTCAGACGAATGACCCAGTTCAAAAAGGGAATGGTACTTGTGACAGGACCCACCGGGTCTGGTAAATCAACCACCTTGGCAGGAATGATTGACCTGATAAACTCTACCAGAAAAGAGCATATCCTGACCTTTGAAGATCCGCTTGAATTTATTCACGAGAACAAAGAATCCCTCCTGAATCAGAGGCAAATTGGCGAACATACTGAAAGTTTTTCCTCGGCACTAAAGGCTGCTCTACGTGAAGATCCGGATGTCATTCTTGTAGGCGAAATGCGTGACCTGATAACAATTCAGCTTGCCATGAGCGCTGCCGAGACCGGTCATCTTGTCTTTGGCACTCTGCACACCAGTACCGCAGCCAAGACTGTTGACCGAATTATTGACGTATTCCCCACAGACCAGCAGGAGCAGGTGCGTGCGATGCTGTCGGAGTCGTTAAAAGGAGTTGTTTGCCAGCAACTATTAAAAACAGCAGACGGCAAAGGACGCGTTGCGGCACTGGAAATTATGCTCGGTACTCCGGCTATAGGGAATCTTATCCGCGAAGGAAAAACATTTCAGATACCATCCATCATGCAGACCGCGAAAAAAGATGGCATGCAGTTAATGGATCAGCATCTGCTTGATCTGCTGAAAATGAAAAAGGTGAATCCGGAAGAGGCCTATCGCTGTGCCACTGATAAAAAACAATTTGAGCAGTATCTGACGCCTGCATAAATCTGGAGATTCAATCGTGAAATTCAACCATTTTGACGAATGCGGCCACGCGATTATGGTGGACGTCAGTGCCAAGCAACCAGGCTTGCGAACTGCTATTGCGGCAGCGGAAGTGCAGCTGTCAACAGAGACACTGAAGGCGATATTTTCTGGTGGTGTCGCCAAAGGTGACGTTCTGGGGGTTGCACGCCTTGCCGGAATTATGGGCGCCAAGCGTACTCCGGATCTGATTCCGCTTTCCCACCCATTGGCTATCCATAATGTATCTGTCGATTTTGAAACGGACGATGCCCCGCCTGGAGCAATCAGAATTCTATGTACCGTTCGCGCTTTTGAGCGCACAGGAGTCGAAATGGAGGCCATGACCGGAGCCACTCTTGCGGCTCTAACCATTTATGATATGTGCAAGGGAAATGACAAATCCATAACCATCAGTAAAATCAGACTGCTTTTTAAGGATGGTGGCAAAAGCGGCACATACAGATATAACTTGGATAATTTGGGTACACTTCCATTATGATAACACTTGATACCATATCAGCAAAAGTCCATGCCAGACAGCGTATTACATGTGATGAGGCGCTTTTTCTGTACAGATCCAATGACCTTTTGGCAATCGGAAAACTTGCTGCTCTTGCAAACGAGCGTAAGAACGGGAGAAACGTATTTTTCAATGTGAATCGGCATATAAACCCTACAAACATCTGTGTGAATCGATGTGCTTTTTGCGCATTTTCAAAAACGGCCAATGAAGATGGTGCCTACACCATGTCAGTGGAAGAAATATGTCTACGCGCACACGAAGCAGAGTCTGAAGGTGCCACAGAGGTCCATATCGTCGGCGGTTTGCACCCGGACCTGTCATTTGAATTTTACGAAGAGATGCTTCGAGCCATCCGCAGTAGTTCTCCAAAGCTTCATATAAAAGCTTTCACTGCCGTTGAAATTGAATATTTTTCCCGCATCTCATCCTTGCATATCAAAGATGTGCTGAGGCGTCTTGTCACCGCAGGGCTTGGCTCCATGCCTGGTGGTGGAGCTGAAATTCTTGTGGAAGAAGTACGGCAAAAAATTTGCCCTGAAAAAATTTCAGGAGTTCACTGGACTGAAATAATTAGCCTAGCACACCTTTCAGGCTTGAAGACTAACGCGACCATGCTATATGGTCATCTTGAAGCCGATTACGACCGGGTGGCACACTTGGAGATGCTGCGAAATCTTCAGGATGAAACCGGCGGTTTTCAGGCTTTTATTCCGCTGGCGTTTCAGACCGATAACTCAGAAATTAAACTTGATTTTAAGGAAACTTCCGGCCTTGATGACCTTAAAACGTTGGCGATTTCAAGAATATTCCTTGATAATTTTGACCATATAAAGTCCTATTGGGTCATGCTTGGTGAAAAAATTGCGCAAGTGTCTCTGGCATTTGGGGTCAATGATCTTGATGGGACTGTAGTCGAAGAGAAGATCGGTCATGAAGCCGGAGCTCAGAGCCCACAATCTTTGACGAAAGATGGAATCATCCGCTTAATCAGAAAAGCCGGGAAAATCCCTGTAGAGAGGGACACTCTTTATAGAGCAATTCGCAGTTACTGATGAATAAAACAGCACCATTTGTAGTTAATACCCAGAAATCTGAGTCTCTAAGCTCCTTGTTTTTAACTGTTGACAAGAATCGCTTTACTCACGCGATCCGCCGTTTACATAAGCGATTTTGTATCTACGCAAATACATCTACATCGCCGCTCCCTGCACAAGGACTTATTCTCACAAATAACATCCGCACACAATCTGAACTTTACCTGCCAATTTCAGAGATCACCTCTGTATTTTATCAGCTGTATTCCGATGTGCTGAGCTACACTCCAATTTATTCTAGCACTCCATTTCATAATGCCATGAGTTGGGCCGACGTTTTTTGCAGATTACCATCTGAATTTCAGACAAGCGCCAATCCTGCAAAACTTCTTGAGAATTTGCTCTGTGACCCCCAGATGCTAATAAGATTTTTGTTCGCATCTTTCCTTCCAAATCGCTTTTACGGCAGAGTTGAACGTTATCATGGACAATATGAGTTTATTAGAAAATGGATTGCAGGCAAAACCAGGGTGACTCGCTGCCTTGACGCTGCCTGTGGCACCGGTGACGGGACATATTCACTGGCAAAACTTCTGATAAATCAAGGTTTTTCTGTGACTGATATTAGTATTGAGGGGTGGACATTGGAACCGCTGGAGGTATGGGTGGCATCTCATCTGCGAACAGTGGATTCATCGGCATTAAATAAATGTATAACTTTTCGGTGTAATAATCTCTTGACTACAACTTCAATCCCCACAAACCACTTTAATGAAAGATTCGATCTGATCGTTTGCAATGGTCTGTTGGGTGGGCCGATAATCAATGAGAATGGCAATATTATGCTGGCTGTATCTAACCTAGTTCAGCTTCTTTCAACCGGTGGATTACTACTTGCCGCCAACAATTTCCATGGAGGGTGGAAACAAAAATGCCCGCAGAATAATTTGCGGGCACTGTTTGAGAAGAACGGGTTAAAAACCTTTGCCGCTGGAGAGGGAATCGGCGGTTTAAAATCTTATTAAAAGGCCTCCCCAGGTAAGACCTCCACCAAAACCCATAGCCAGTACCAGGTGCCCCGGCTTGATAGTACTGTTTCGCAGATTTTCATCCAATACAAGAGCCACCGAGGCTGCCGATGTGTTTCCGCATCTGTCGAGATTAAGCAGAAAGCGCTCTTTTGGGAAACCACTCTTTTTTGAAATAAAATCAATCATCCGCACATTAGCCTGATGAGGAATTATGTAGTCAAGATCGGTCGGAGTAATACCGGCTTTGGCGCATAGCGTATTAATAATGTCCGGAATCACCTCAGTCGCAAATACATAGACCTGCTTACCGGCCATCTGGAAATAAATTTCTCCGGCCTCTATCGTAGCTGGGGTAACTGGAGACCTCGAACCTGAAGAGGGAACTTTAATAAGCGGCCATCCCCTCCCGTCACTACGCATATACGTGTGCTGAACTCCAGAACTTTCATTTCCTCCATTGCTAAGAATAGCAGCACCTGCACCGTCACCGAAAAGCGGGCAGCTATTCTGGTCATTAAAGTCCAGAATTTTGGAGTATGTATCAGCGCCAATAGCCATAACAGTTTTGTATTTGCCACTCTTTATAAAGTTGTCTGCAATCTCAAGCGCATAGACAAAACTTGAACAAACTGCGTTTATATCGAAGGCAAAAGCATTTTTTGCACCAATATTTTCCTGAACGATACAACCTGTTGAAGGGAGGCTCATGTCTGGAGTAGATGTCCCGACTACTATGCAGTCAATCTCGGCTGCGCTTATGCCGGCAGCCACAAGAGCATTCTTTGCTGCTATGGTTGCGAGATCAGATGTGGCCTGGTCTGCATGTGCAAATCGTCGTTCTCTAATACCTGTCCGGGTAAAAATCCACTCGTCAGCATTTTCTACGAGATAATCGAAATGACTGTTAGGAATAACCCGATCCGGCAGGCATGAGCCGCTTCCGATGATTTTCGAAATAACCATTGTTTCTCCGATTTCGCTCGACAATAGCAGGAGCAAATTTAATTTGAATAAAGTTATTTGTGTATCTCACAAAATAACACTGTTTGTCAATATCGTTACATGGAAATCAACTGGATTCTCCCTTTGACCGTATGATGTCTACTATTGAAAACGCCCAGACTGCAAAAAATGCTGCGATAACCGCTTTGCCAAAACCTTTTGCACCTTCGAGCGACTTCATCACTTCGACTGGAGTTATGCTGATTGCACCGCCAGCGATTTGATTTGCAATCAAGGGAGATAAGCCTCTGAGTAAAACAAATAGCGCAAGTAATAACACAAGGTTTACAAGAACAATTATGACCACGCCAACCGCTTTGCGACCCAGATAAAGTTGCCCCAACCCTGGCAATACGAAAGCTGAAAGCAAAATCGCAGTTACTTTTTTATTCATAATCAAGTTCCTCAGTTTTAAAGATTTGTACCTTAGCTACTCGTAAACTGGCAGTTTGAAACCGTTTCTATTTTGACTTTACCAAAACATTAAGGCATAGTTACCTCAAAATTATCCTATTTCTTTTTTTTGGAGAAGACGATGGTTCTCTTCGCAAACATTCTTTTAGCACTGGCCAAACTGGTTGAACTGGCTAGCGGAGTCCTTACTCTATATAAGTATATTTTGCTGGCAAACATCATTATCTCCTGGGTAAACGCCGATCCATACAACCCGATTGTTAATTTCATCTATCGGGTAACTAATCCTGTGCTCAGGCGTATTAGACGACATATGCCTGACACAGGAATGTTAGATCTATCCCCGCTTGTTGCCTTTGCAGCAATTTACGTCCTTCAGATAATAGTTTTCGATACTGCCTACCATTATCTCATAAGCGCCAGCATGGAACTCAAGATAGGACGTTAGTAATTTTATAAGCCGTAAAGCTTCTTTGTTTCAATATAATTTTGGCCAAAAAAAAACCCCGGACATTTTCCGGGGTTTTCAGGTTTAAAACAAGATCGCCTTAAATTCTTGTTACGTTCGCGGCTTGAAGCCCTTTCGGACCCTTTGTTACTTCAAAAGTTACTCTATCACCTTCTGCAAGGGATTTGAAACCTTCGCCTGCGATTGCGGAGAAATGGCAAAATACATCCTCGCCACCTTCCTGCTCAAGAAATCCAAAACCCTTGCTGTCATTAAACCATTTTACTGTTCCGTTTACCATGTGCTTACTTCTCCTGATTCTTCTTTGATTTTACCCGGAAATATCCGAATTTTTATAAACCTATCAGCTGCAGACATGCAAAGTCAAGCAAATAAATCATTATTCTAAAAATTTATTTTATTATTTCCCTGACCTGCACAAGCTGGTCAGCAGCACCATCAATCCAGTTAATGACAATACCATGCTGCTCCATACGCCTATACCAGTTTCTCTGGCGTTTTGCAAAATTGTGGATCGCACTGTTCAGCCTCTCAAACATATCATTCCTGTTGATCTCGCCACGGAGATGGGCTCCCACAAAGCGATATTCAAGTCCGTAATAATCCAGTCGTTCCCACGCAACTCCATCAGCATGGAGACGTTCCACCTCTTCTATCATGCCGTTTTCAATTCGGTCTTTAAGACGCTCCGTTATTCGCCTTCGCAGGACTTCACGTTCCCAGCGAATACCTATGACACATCTATTTATATCTGGAAAGGATACTTCTCTTTCACAACCTTTCAGCTCCATTTGAGCTATTTCAATAGCCCTGACTGTGCGCTCACGATCAAACAGATCAGTACTGTTATGCTGACATGGCCTGATCCGCAACAGCTCTTCCACCAACTTTGAATCACTCTTAGATGCCAATTCCGCTCGCAATAACTCGTTGCGTGGAACTTCAATCATGTTATAACCACGAAGAACAGCATCAAGATACATCCCGCTGCCACCGCACAAAATAGGAAACGCGCCTCTGTTTGTTATATCTGCAAACGAGAATAGAAACCTGCGTTGAAATTCAAAAACGCTGAACTCGTCTCCTGCATCCAGAATATCAATCAAATGATATGGGATACGACCGTATTCGTTAAGATCCTTCCCACTGCCGATGTCCATGCCGCGGAAAACCTGCCGTGAGTCAGCTGAAATAATTTCACCTGACATTTGTTCAGCCAGCGAAACGGCCAAACGCGTCTTGCCCGAAGCGGTCGGACCTAGAATTACCAGCATATCGAGCGAACTTGAGAGGTTACTCATCATGCAATCCTCTATGGAGAACCTCAGCAATTACAATATTCATTCCTGGTACCAGGATGATCTCTTCTATCGTAGCATTCTTAAGATTTTGCGCACTACCAAAGCTTTTAAGCAACGCTGCCCGTCGTTTGGGACCTATCCCAGGAACTCTATCAATCCGCGATAAAATGCCCTCCTTGCCACGCAACTTCCGGTGATAAGTTATTGCAAAACGGTGCGCCTCATTTCTTATTGCCGACAGCATAAGCAGTGGGGCAGAATTCTGACGCAAAACAATCGGGTTTTTTCGGCCTGGGATGAAAATCCGTTCATCACTTTTTCTAATATTTTGTGTTGATGTATCATGCAGAACTCGACTCTTCGCAAGGGAAACCAGATCAAATGAACCGGTCAACCCTATTTCGGCAATTATCTCCTCAACTGCATTCAGTTGACCGATTCCTCCATCTACTATAACAAGATCTGGCATTGGCTCCTTTTCAAGATTATCTATGCGGAATCTTCGCATAAAAACCTCCCGCAGCATCGCAAAATCGTCCTGACCTTCAACGGTTCTGATACGGTAATGACGGTAGTTTTGATGATCCGCTCTACCTGATGTAAATACTATACAGCTTCCAACGGAAAATTGCCCCTGAATGGTTGAGATGT
>CAJBRY010000765.1 GCA_903958085.1 uncultured Geobacteraceae bacterium | reverse complement strand
ATCGTCTTCAAACACTCAACTGGAGTCAGAAATCTGGCATCAGCCAATCTGGTTCCCTGCACCGGATCAAAAAAATTAAGGGGAACCGTATCCACATCCAGTTCACGCAAAGTCTCTGCCATTTCTATCCTATGAGCAAACGACTCACCAAGGCCGAAAATACCGCCACAGCATACTCTAAGGCCGACCTTCTTAGCGGCACGAATAGTCTCTACATCATCTTCATAATTATGAGTGGTACATATACTGGAAAAAAAACTACGCGATGTTTCCAGATTGTGATGATAGGTTACCATTCCTGCTTGTTTTAGCTTTAGCAAGGTATCGTAATCCAGAATACCCAACGAACAAGACGGAGCAATGGAAGTTTCATGGTAGATTCTATTTACTGCCCTGCAAATTCTGTCCAGCTCCTCACCCGCTTGAATACCGGTACCACTGGTTACAATGCCATAGCACCAGGCACCATTCTGCTCGGCTTTTTTTGCACAGCCGACAATTTCATCCTCATCAACCAGCGGATATACTTCAATCTTACTAGAGCTTGATGATGACTGAGCACAAAAAGCACAATTCTCAGGACAATGACCAGATTTTGCATTGATTATAGAGCATAGTGATATGGCATTGCCTATAAAATGCTCTTTAATTCTGGACGCTTCTGCAAACAGGAAATACAGCTCTCCCCCAGACAATTCGGACAAACGAAGCAAATCTTTCCCCTCAAGAATACCCCCGGATAACACATCATCAGCCATTTTACTTACAAAATTTCTCATTCCCATAAAAGGCCTCCAGACCAGTCAATAGCACAGGTGACAACCATTGTCAACCTATCTACATTAAGCTGGTTTACAATAAAATCCCGTAAGAAAAGCTTGACCGATAACTATTTACTATAGACGTTTTTGGTGATATATGAGTGTAACTTCATACCAGTTGAGACAGGATGATTATTTATGAATATGTTTATTCTACGCCTGACCATTTTTGCTCTTGCATCATTCGCTATAGTTTCCACTTCAATTGCTGAGGATGATTATTCAATTAGAACCGATCCAGTCACCAAAGCCAGATACTTCAACTTCAAATCCTCGAAGGGTGATGTTCGTTTCAATCACGATATGCACCAAGTACTTATGAAGACAGATGAATGCATCCCATGTCACATGACAAAAACTCCCACTAAAGAGCATAAAATGTCTCGCTTTGATCAGCGTTCAGCACATTCATTTTGCAAGGGATGCCATAAGGATAGTGGCAAGGGACCATTAGAATGCCATGAATGCCACAAACAGACCAAAAAATAGCTTCACGATAAACAAATTGTGAAAACCGCTTATTTACTGGTTAAGATATTCTCCGCTACACTGATTGCACTTCAAATTTCTGCATGCGCAACACAACGGCGAACATACTCGCAAACAACCCCTAAACAAAAAGGTGGACAGAAACCATATACGGTTGCAGGCAAACGGTACGAACCTCTTTCAAGCCATGCCGGATTCGTAGAAGATGGTATCGCCAGCAGTTATGGCAGCGATTTTCATGGTCGTAAAACCAGTAGCGGCGAAATTTTTGATATGAATGCGATGACGGCTGCTCATAAAACGCTTCCACTCGGAGTTTATGTAAAAGTTCGCCACAAACGTAGTGGCAGGGAAATTATAGTTCGAATAAATGATCGCGGCCCTTTTGTTCGTGATCGAATAATTGATCTTTCAGAGGGAGCAGCCCGTAAGCTGGATATGATTCAGGAGGGGCTTGCCATGGTTAACGTAACTGCTCTTGGATACAAGGTTGAACTAAAGACAAAAGAGGTCGAATACCGTCCTCCGATAAGTTACGATAATGGACATTTTGCTCTTCAGGTCGCTTCACTTAAAAGCAGACCTAACGCCTATAGATTCGCTGATGAACTAAGAAAGAAATACGGCAATGCGGATGTTCAGGAAGCAACTGTAAATGGAAACACATTCTATCGAGTCAGGTTTGGACAATACTCTTCTTTACGTTCAGCGCAGTCTGCACAGAAATCTTTTGAACACAACGGGTTTCCAGGAAACTTCGTTGTTGCTGTTGATTAGAGCAAATCTTCACGGAACAATCTGAAGACTGCATTTATTGGAGAATGACTTTAATAAGTGGGATTTGTCATTTTCACGATAATTTCTTTGTGGTCAGGATACCGACTAATCAGATCGTCCCTGTCCCCCATCTCAAAATCGGCAAAATCAAAGCCAGGAGCAACAGTACAGCCAACGAGTGAATATCCGTTTCCTGAGACTTCAGCCCCAAACCAGCAACCGGCAGGGACGACACACTGGAAAGATTCAACATCTTTTATGTTGGTGCCCAATTTAAGATGATAGTACTCACTTTGCGGGGTGATTACATGCAATATCAGCGTTTCCCCAGAATAAAAATGCCAGATTTCATCTGACTTGATCCGATGAAAAGATGATATCGCTCCTGCCAGGAGTAGAAAATAGATTGTGGTACTAATTGAGCGATCACCCGAAAACCTCTCAGGAAGTGCTTCCGCTTGTATGACTTCACTTGAGCGGTATGATTCACGGTACCAGCCACCTTCGGGATGCCTGAGCAATTGTAACCGTTCGATCAGTTCTTCAGCTTGCAGTTGACAGACCATAACTCCACCCTACCCTCTCTCTACTGAAATGCCCCAATGGAGTTACAGCAAACAAAAATAAAACACAACACGAATCACCGTTTTAATCATTCTCTAATTGACACTCCACTATGCTCTGGTAGGATGCATTCGGCAGTTTTCTGAAAAGCTTTAAAAGTTTGGTGAATAAAATGAGAAAGCACTACATATATCAAAGTAAGTGCCGGTTGACATAGCTGTAATTTGAGGTAGTTTTAGTGTGAATGTTTGCTTTCAGGAATTTCAGTTGTAGCTGAATAAAAGGAGGCGATGCTATCGATCATTAAATCTTCAGGTCACCAGTAAGACGGGAAAGGAATCAAACCATGTGTAACAGCCTTAAAGTAACAACATTCGGTACTCGCGGAAGCATTCCTGTTTCAAACCCGGAAAGCATTATATACGGTGGCAACACCACATGCTTACGGATAGAAAGCCCTTGCATCCCCAAGGAGAAAGCTCTCATTGTTGATGCCGGAAGTGGATATCTGCCTTGCTCGTATCGCCTGCTTGGTGAAAAGGTGCATGATGTTCATGTATTGTTCACTCATTACCATCATGACCATACTCAGGGGCTTCTGCTTGCACCACCGACGTTCATTAAGTCCATCAAGACGCACCTGTATGGTCCTGTTGACGCTGGTGGTGTTGGACCAAAGGAAATGTGGAAAACTATCATGCAGCCGCCATATTTTCCGGTGCACCATAAATTGCATGAAAGTCACTTTTCGTTTCATCCGCTTGAATTTCCACAGACACAGGTCATGCTTGTGCACAACCAGGGTGGAATCAGGATGATGGATGTTGATCAGTATGAGACGCTTAACCTCAAGGATGGCTATATTCCGATAGGAAAGGGTAAATACCCGAAATCTGAAATACTGGTAATTTCAATGTATATGTCGAACCACCCCGAAAACACTATCTGCTACGCGTTTGACGAAGGTCTGACCGGTAAAAAATTTGTATTTCTGACAGACCATGAAAATCATGACAGCAATCCCAATGACCTTAAAAATCATATTAAGGGGGCTGATCTGCTTGTAATGGACTGTCAGTATAGTCGTCTCAAATATGATTCAATGACAGCTGGATACGGTCATGGAACACCGGATTACTGTGTGCGGACAGCACGGGAAGTTGGGGCAAAACTACTTGGACTGACGCATCACGATCCGAATGCCAAGGATCTTGATGTCGAAGGAATTCTTGCTGAGGCCAAGGCGTGTGTGCCGCGCGAGGTTGATGTTTTTACCTGCAGAGATTACCAGGAAATCGAAGTTTAATATGTTAGCTACAAGTGCATAATACAAAAACAATCACAAGCGCTTGGTGACCGAGCGGAAGAGATCTGATGGCGTCCTTTGCCCCCCGGTATGTATCCGGGGGGCACATCTATGATAAGTTTTGTCAAGGGGAAAACGGAGATTTTCCATGGGTCGTCTCTGTAGTCGGGCTTGACTTTCTGCTATTTGCCAAGGTTGACCCCGGAGGGATCACCGCTTGACATGAAATAAAAGTAAAAAAAGAAGGCTGTGGGATTAGCTTGAGTTAGAAAGGAAGTAACTTATGAGTACTAAAATAATCTGCATAGCACTTACCGCACTGCTGTTGGCCTCAACATGCTGGGCTGACGGCGATACCAGGGCAGCAACCGGCGCTGAAACTGAATTCATGCGCATGGTCCGGAACACCCTTGAAAAGGCAATCCCTGCAAGCGGCCCCGAAGGCTGGAGCGAGACTGAACGTTCCGCGAGCGAGGTAAGCAAGCACGTCACGCAAGGTGCCGAGGCCTACCCCATGAAAATGGATTTCAGAGTAAAATGGGAGGATTCCGCCAGGATCGAAATAGAGAAGCAGAAGCAGGATGAGCGACTTGAAGCAATGGCAAGGGAGATGCCCAAGGGTCCTGATCCGAAGCTGCAGGCTCGATATAACGAACTGGCCGAAGGTATCGGCAAGGCGGCCGAAAAGGGTGACTTTAAAGGTATGGAGCGACTTCAGAGAGAGATGGAAACGGTCGGAAAAGAGATGTTTGCCCCGACCGAGGATTTTGACAAGCGGATCAAAGCCGAGAGCAAGGCCGCTGCCGGGCGGGATCTGTATGTGCGCCTCTCGCTGGGCATCAATGAAGCGTGGCTATCCTTGGGACATGAGCGAAAGGGGCCAGTCAAACTGGATGCGATCGGCGGCAATAAGACCTACCGCATGGATAATGAGGAATATTCTGAAAATTATGCCAAATGGGTGGAGGGAACAACCTGCGTTGTAATTGGACCATGGAAACCCTCCGACAAGGAGCAACAGAAGGCTTTGACTGCTGACCTCTCAAAAAAAGTTTCCCACACCAGGGTGCAGTCCGCGCATGCCTGCGCCGAAGGGACACCAACCCGAGCGAATGAAGTGCTTAAGAAAGTGAACTGGGATGTTCTGAAGGGATTGCTTGGTAAGTGAGCACCTGTCTAACTAACCCCGGACACCTCAGAGATGGATGAAATAATCATAGCAGAAAAATATTGTATTTTTTCATATACCTGCTGCTTCAGCTAAATATACGCTGCCTTTTCAGTGGTTTCCTACCTGCGTTGTAATGATTTGAGGTGCTATGGTTTTGGAGACCGTGTATTCGGGAAATTGAGT
>CAJBRY010000764.1 GCA_903958085.1 uncultured Geobacteraceae bacterium | reverse complement strand
TACTATTGCCTCACTCGATGCCAGTCTCGAGGGTGCTGAACAACGTCTGGCTGCAATGTTGAGCCAGAAAAAAGGGTTAACTGCACAACTAAGCCAGTTGGTGATAAACAGCCCGATAGATGCAAGGGTTCTCTCGCTGCCGGTTAAGGTTGGTCAGGTAGTCCCAAGCGGTGCTACGCTTGCAACGGTAGGTTCTCAGGCCTCTTTTGAAGTGTATGCAGAAATATTGAGTGACGAGATTGTCAGGGTTAAGCCTGGTCAGATCGCTGATGTTTACTTTGGTGCGAGAAACGGGAATTCCGTTACAGGCAAGGTAAAGGAGATATTTCCGCAGGCGCTGGAAAAACTATCACCGCTTGGCGTTCACCAGAGAAGGGTTCCTGTTGTAGTGACTCTTGATGATAATGGTCCGCTTAAGCCTGGATATGAAGTTAAATTGAGTATACGCACTGACACTCGGCAAAACGCCCTGCTGATCCCAAGGGAGTCGGTATCAGTTGAGAAGGATGGTTCTGAAACAGTCAGAATGATAAAATCCGGTCGAGTGGTTGTAAGCAAGATTGCCACAGGGTTGAAAAACCAGTTTCATGTTGAACTCTTGAAAGGGCCGGCAGTAGGAGATGTTCTGTTGAGAGACGGAAGTTTTCTTTATCGTGAAGGCTCCTGGGTCAGAGCTACTGCTGAATGAGAATATGAATAAGCTGATTTTACCTCTCCTCTCCAATCCTCATGTATTAGAGATCTACAGGGACTTTTTTGATGATCCATAAGACGTCAGACAGTAAAATTCCAGATACAACTAATTTGGGAAAGCTGGATCTGGAAGAATTTGGCCTTGGAAGTCCTCTAATGAAGGAGTTTGTTAAGTTTTCTTGGAAATTGCACTATGGAGATCCCCACTGGACTCCCCCACTTGATTCAGATTATCTCGGAAGTCGATTGCTTGGATTAAAAGGACTTCTTACTTCAGAACATCCTTACCATGAGCATGCAGAGGTCACACACTTTCTTGCGCGTCGCAACGGAAAAATTGTTGGCCGTGTTTCCGCTGCTGTAAATAATAGATTCAATGACTACCACAAAGAAAAAGTCGGTTTTTTCGGTTTTTTCGAAGTTGAAAATGATTTTATAGCGACGTCGGCACTCCTTAATGCTGCAAAAACGTGGCTTGCGGCTAAAGGAATGGAAGTGATGAGAGGCCCGGGTGAATATTCTAACGCTACCCACGAGAGACAGGGAATCCTGGTAGATGGTTTCGAATTTTCTCCGACGGTTGAACTGACTCACAACAAACCTTATTACCAGGAACTGCTTGAGCGTTTTGGTTTTTGCAAGGTCAAGGATTATCATGCATATCTTGTAAATGTTGATGAGATACCTATTAATCGTTTCAAACGGTTGGGCGATGCCATAAAGAAAAGAGGTAACATCACCACACGCCCTGTTAATATGAGACGACTCAGGGATGAAGTCAGGCTTATGATGCGAATCTATAACGAAGCATGGGTTGGAAACTGGGGCTTTTTGCCTATGACAGATGGTGAGGCGGATGCACTTGCCGATACTTTGAAGGCGGTTGTGGATCCTGAATTTGTAAAATTTGCTTATGTCGGGAATGAGCTTGCAGGTGTAATAGGAGCAATTCCGGATCCCAATCATGCATTGCGCCCTAGCTGGCGGTGGTATGGAGATTCTGATCCGATCAGGATTTTCAGGCTATTGAAAAAACGAAAACAAATCCGGTTCCTGAGATTCATGTTTTTTGGCATTCTCGCCCCTTTTCGTCGCCTGGGGATTGATGCCCTTCTCTTTGCCGAGGCATTTGCTTATGGCGTTCCGAAGGGGTATACACACCTTGAAGCATCTATGATTCTTGAAGAAAATGATTTGATGGCCGCAGCAGCAAAAGCATTGGGAGGTCGCCATTACAAAACATGGCGAATATTTGAAATGCCGATCTAAAAAAAGCTACGTGGTGAAAGATGATTGACAGTCAGTTGGACGGGCATCAAAGAATAAATGACATTCTGTTTGGTAAAATTGAAAGAAGACTTCTTGCGTGGTTCTGCATCCGCATGCCGGTTTGGGTCACCCCGGACATGCTTACCTTTGTTGCTTTTGTAGCTGGGATTATTATTGCGGTGAGTTACGCGTTAACCAATGTATCTCCTGTCTTTGTATGGTTGGCTAGTCTCGGACTTATTATTCACTGGTTCGGTGATAGTCTGGATGGTTCCCTTGCCAGGCACAGAAAAATTGAAAGGCCACGCTACGGATTCTTTATTGATCACTCAACAGACACTTTAGTTGAGGTAATGATTGCTCTGGGGATAGGGCTTTCAGCCTATGTTAGGCTTGACTGTGTTCTGTTTGCGCTTTCTGCATACCTGATGATGTCAGTTTTAGTTAGTAACACTACCTGTATTACCGGGGTATTTCAGATTTCTTATTGCAAGTTTGGTCCGACTGAATTGCGAATTTTGATAATCATCGCAAATACAATATTTTACTTTGTTGAAAATCCAGTGATCTTTAATTTTTATGGACCGATGAAAGTATGTGATATTATTGCAATTGGAATTGGCGTTGCTCTGATGATAGTTTATATATTCACAGCTCTTAAAACGGCTTTGGCTCTTCGTAGAAATGAAGATTCCTTCAAAATATGACAGTGATAATTATATGAAAATCAAGTTTATACTGGCACTAATTTTATGTCTGCAAACCACATTTTCTTCTGCAGCATCTCGTGTGGTGGCAAAAGTCGGTAGCGGTATAGGCTCTGTTTCTCCCGGTACAGCAGATATCCCGACGGGGGGAACCTACAATTTCAAAATTTCATCAGCAAACAATGTAATTACTTATGTAACGCTGGATAATATGATAGTAACGTTATTTCGCGTAGGCAGTATTGGCAGCTCATTTGCTATTCTTGAAATTCCGGAGAATGGCAAGCCACGAAAGCTTATGGTGTATTTTGCTTCTGGCGGTGTCACTTCTGAAAAATATCATGGGTCTGAGTAGACTCAAGGTAAAGATTAAATCTATTTGGAAGGATGGTTGTAAATAATGAAAATTCTTCTTCTAGCCATGCCTGACACCGGTGATTGGCTTGATCACGTTATGAGACTTCCAAATCTAGCGATTGTTTCGATGGCCGCTTCTGTTCCGGAACATGATGTTCGTGTGTTGGATCTTGTTCTTATCAAAGAAAATCTTAAACAGGAACTTGAACGTCATTTAGAAGCCTTCACACCCGACATTGTTGGTATGAGTGCAATGACTTTTCAATATGACACTATGATAATGCTTGCCTCATATCTTCGTAAAAAGCTTCCTGATGTCAAGCTTGTTGCCGGTGGTTATCATGTAACGCTTATGAATAATGAAATTGCTGACGAAACTCCAAACGTTCCTCTCGACTTTATTGTGCGTGGGGAGGGGGAGGAAACTTTTCGCGAACTGGTTGAGACGCTTTCCATAACGAACCGTAATTACGGCACAATAAAAGGTCTAAGTTGGCGGGGCAGTACTGGGCAATGGAGCCATAATCCAGAACGACCTCTACTGAATCTACAGAATGTTCCTATTCCTATAAGGAATATTCGCCTGGAAACCGGTTTCCATGTTCTTAAAAAACGTATAGACGTTGCTGAAACATCTCGTGGTTGCCCTATGCTGTGCAATTTTTGTTCAATAAGGAAGATGTATGGTGCCACTTTTCGCCCTTTCCCTGTCGAGCGAATAGTTGAAGATTTAAAACAATTGGAATCTGAAGGCACGGAGATCGTTTTTCTGTCGGACGATAACATCACTTACGATACGGAACATTTTAAGTCCATTTGCAGAGCTATCGTTGCGAATGGTCTAAATAGCATGGTGTATTCAATTCAAGCAAGT
>CAJBRY010000763.1 GCA_903958085.1 uncultured Geobacteraceae bacterium | reverse complement strand
GTCTCGCCTGTTGCCCTGTCGTGACTGCAATGTCGAACTCCTGCGCCGTTCCACGCTTCAGAAAAGCGTCAAAATCAGTGGCGGTAACAATTTCAACAGGCATTCCCAATGCCTTTTCCATGTAAATCCGCAGAGGTTGATACATCTCCAGAATAACCCTGGCACTTGTGTGTGGTGCCACTCCGATAATGAATGCCTCTTTGGCAAAAGCGGCCGTGGCGGTGAGAACAATCAAAGAAACTAAAATCATGCTGAGAAATTTTTTCATTGTCGCAACCCTTTCTATCGATCAGACTCAGCAATAAATGTTTCAAGAACGCTCCAGTCGAGATCTTCAAGCACAAGTTTAAGTGCTGCTGTCTGAGCCTCAATTATCGGAGCCCATATCTTGCTGTCAGGCTTATTTCCTTCGCGGCACATATCCTGAATATGGCGGGCGGCCTCGGCAAGGCGCTCCCCTCCAATATTGGAAACTATTCCTTTCAGGGCATGCGCCAGGTTCAGTATTTCCTCGATATCTGCGGAGCCAAGTCTGCTGGCCAGTTCGTCGCCATGAGCCGCATAACTTTCCAGATACATTTTGACCAGTTCACGGTACAAATCGAGATCGTAACCTATATTTTCCAGTATTGTTCTGGCTTCAAGCACCGGAAGATCATTCAGTCCGGACATTACCTCTTCATATTGAGATGATTTGTCCTGCATCATGCCGATGCTCTGGAGAGCTTCAACAAGTTTTTTCTTTGCCACAGGTTTTGCCAGATAGCCGTTCATTCCTACAGAAACGCATTTGTCCTGTACCGCTTTAAGAGAGTAGGAAGTCAGTGCAATCACAGGGACTCTGCCGCCGGTTATCCGCTCTCTTTCGCGTATAAGTCTGGTAGCCTCGAAGCCATCCATCTCAGGCATAAGAATATCCATCAGTACGATGTCAAATTCGCCGGTTTCAAATTCGTCAACCGCCTCTTTGCCGTTACTGACGATAATAACCTGACAACCGACGCTTTCCAGAAGATGTTTGAGCGCCGTCTGCTCAATAAAATTATCTTCAGCGACGAGTATTTTAAGCGATGGAAGTGTTTCCGTTTTAGCATCAAGATTCAGCAGAAAGCCGGTTGAAGGGGAAGTTGTCTTGTGAGCTTGACCGTCACCCGATTCCGGAACAAGAGGAATATTGCAGATTACGGTGCGGGCGTTACCTGGCTCAGTTCTGACAAGCATTGACCCTTTCAGCTGCTTGATTATAACGGCAGCAAGGCCGATTCCGCTTGCGGCTTCGGGATTGCCTGAAACTGATGAGAGATAGTCGGCAGAATTCTGATAGCTCTGCGTTTTAATGCTGCTGTTTTCTATGCTGATACTGAATTGAATCCCCATTCCAGAAGGTGTTTTTTCTTTTATGTTTATGGAAATTTTCGGAGTGCTATTGCCGAAAGCCGCGCTGCCTTTGATTAAAGAGCCAAGGACAGATTCAACTCTCGTTGCGTCGCCCCTGAAGTATTTAGGAATGTAATCAGGAATTGTAACATTTACCGTTTTCATGTTTTTAGAGACTGATTCAAGAAGAGTTGAGAGAGAGAACGATTCGGCTTTGAGAGGAAAATCTTCATCTGAAAAACAATAAGCTTTTATGGCTGAATCATGTTCCGAGAATGATGCCATCGAAAGGCAGTCAGCTGCTGCCTGAAGCGATATACGCATATTTGCCAGATCTGACTCCTCTTTCGTAATGTCATGGAGTGTCAGGAGCATTCCCGATATGCCATCGGAAAGATTCATAGGTGCGCAGATTATCTGATAGATCCGCAACGTGCCATCAGAAGAGTGACCTGACAAAATGCCCTGCCATAATGTTCGGCACTCCACGGCTGTTTCGAGATCATGCGGATAAGTTGATGCATGAGGAGCGAAAAACCTTTTACAAATTTCAGTGAAAGAGGGCATTACTCCGGCGCTGATTCCTAAAATCCTTGCTGCTTCACCGTTAATCGCGGTTGCCTTGCTGTTGGCGTCATTAACAAAGATGTGACAGCAAGGTGAAAGCATGAAAAGCTCAGCTATGTTTCTGCAGTTAAGACTTTTATGCGCTTCAGATCTCAAAGAGTCTGCCAGATGGGCAGAACGCTCAAATGCCGGAATAAATGATTTCTCGGAAAATGGCGCCGACAGAATGGCAAGAGCACCTACAGTCAGTGCCGCCTTCAGCGTATCAAAGTTTTCATCTGCCAGAAGGAGAAGCGGAGTTTCCGGAGAAAGCACGCGGATGATCTCTGCTGCTGCAATGCCGTCATGTCTGCCGGGTTGATGACATATAAAAATGATCTCCGGCTTTGAATCGGCATTTAAAGCCAGGAGTTCTGTCACCGTTTCAAGAACGACAAGTGAGTTGGTTCGCGCGAGGAGCATCGGTGTGACAGACTCTGACCATTCGCTTAATCCACCGGATAGAAGGGCTATTCTGAAATTTTTTGATTCGCTCATATATTTAGTTCTCCTCTAAAACAGTTCTATCGCTGCGAGTTTAGCTGATTTGGAATGCTTTGTTCCGGTTGCCTTGTCATGTACACGGCGCTGGTCTTCCATTACATAACGTTCAAAAACGCTGTCAATTTCAAACAGCTTCGCTTTTATCTGTCTGTTGTCGTAATTGCCGGAGGCAATAACTTCGCTGATTTCTTTAATATTGCCTGACAGAGCAGCCATAATCTCAACTACCCGCTCAATCTTCTGCCTGCCGATATCCTGGAACTGAATACTCCCCATCGCATCCATGACCATCGATTCAATGCTTTCGCCGCGACTCTGAAGAGAGCCTACTGTTGACATGACCAGACCTTGCAGGTGACCCATCGTTTCACCGAGTGCCATCAGCTGGTTCTTGAAGGCAGCGAGCCGTTCGCTTTCGGCCTGCATTCCCTCGACAGCCATTTTGTCGGAAAACTCGCGGTTTATAAGCTCCCCCATCTCTTTCATACCGTTGCCGATACGAGTTGCTGTCTGATCCACAGTCGTTGAAAGACGGCGCACCTCGTCGGCAACAACGGCAAAACCGCGCCCGGCTTCGCCGGCCCTTGCAGCTTCTATGGCGGCATTCAATGCCAGCAGATTAGTCTGGTCGCTGATATCGCGGATATGGGTTACCAGTTCCTCCAGCTGGCCGACGCTGTCTACGATGGATTTCACGCGGACTCGCTCATGGTTCAGATCTGCTTCACGCCCCTGAAGACGGCTCTCAATAGTTAAAACCATGCTCTCATTGGAGGACATAAGTTCATTTGAACGACTCAGGGTTGCAGATGTTTCACTTACGAAGGAATCCATCTCCTGAACAAGGCCGGTTACGTTCCCGTCTATTGATTGAAGCATTGTCACCAGTCCCTCGGCAGCCTGGCAGGTGCCGGAAACGATGTCGTCAAGATGCCCACGATTAAGCATTACAGTCTTTTCTACTGTTTTGTGGCAATCCTCAATAACCTCGGCAAAAATCGCATTTGCCCGTGTTCTAGAGCCAGTCAGTTTTTCACAGGCAGTTTCGATGTTGTCGGTCAACTGCTTTATGGCAAACAGTCCAAACCACCAGACAATAGTGGTGACCGATGCGGCCAGACAGGAGAGGGCGGCAAGCGAGGCAAACGACTGGTTGTTTAAAATCAGCCACGCAGCTGCAATTGTTAAGCTGAATGACACAATCCAGACCGTCGGTATTGTAATCAGGGCGTTTTGCGCCAGCCAGAGCGGAAGCCCCGGTGTTTTTTCAGTTTCTTGTGCCATTGTCATCAGGCTCCCGGTAACAGTTTTTTCAATACTTCAATCAGATCTTCAGGCTTCACCGGTTTAACCAGCCAACCTGTTGCGCCGGCGGCTCTCGCTTCAGTCCGCTTTTCCTGTTGTGACTCTGTTGTCATCATCAGAGCAGGCATGAAACGGAATGCCGGATTCTTTTTTACCTCTTTGATGAGAGTGATCCCGTCCATTCCGGGCATATTGAGATCGGTAATCAGAATGTTCGGCTTTATCGTGGCAAGTTTTTTCAGAGCTGCGTCGCCACCGGTAGCAGTTTCAACCGCATAACCGGCTTTCTCCAGAATCGCCTTCATACTCATCAGCAGCGTTGTTGAATCATCCACAAGAAATACAGTTTTCATCAGGTTTCCTCCGTATTGATTTAAGTTGAAAAATGGAACTAATTATTTCCGAAACACAACTTCCAGAAACTGTCTTCCGGCCATGCTGATATATGAACTTTTGCGGCAAGCAGCATCTGCAAAAGTGCCGTATGAAGATGCTCCAGTTCGGAAAGGTCAACAGGGACGCCAGGATTTTCTCGAAGCATCGCCAGCAATTCGTCACCTTCATCAGGTGGTGTTATTCCGCTGACCCGTATGACCGGAGAATTCCCTGAATTATCGAGGCTGATTGGCATTTCTGATTACCTCCTGCAAATTCAGTATAAAAGTTATTGAACCGTCGCCCAGAATTGTTGAACCGTTATAGTACGGATTATTCTGCAGCATGCCGGCAAGCGGCTTCACAACAACATCGTTTATGTCCTGGAATGAATCGACAGCAATGGCAACCGACTCGCCTTTGACATTTACCACCACCGCAGAAAATCCGGCTTTTATGGAGTTGTCCCCGTCCATTTCCAGCTGTGCTGCAAGGCTGTAGAGCGGGAGAAGGTCGCCGCGAACTTCAAGGCCTGGCCAACTGTTTACCGTCGTTACTCTTGAGAGCGGCACTGAAATCATGCTTTCTATGACGTCATCGGCCGGAATTCCGTAGGTGCAGTCACCCTGGCAGACGATCAGGATTTTGGAAATGGCCATGCTCATCGGCAATGTCAGGCGCATCCTGCTACCCTGTCCAGGCGTACTGAACGCCCGAACGGCGCCACCAAGCGAAGTGACGATGCTCATAACGGCATCCATTCCGACGCCTCTTCCGGAAAGATCGGAAACTGTCTCAGCGGTTGAAAAACCGGCTGCCATAATAAGCTGGACGGCATCTTCATCGCTCATGTTTGCGGCAGTTTCAGCAGTGATAACCCCTTTTTCGAGAGCTTTACGGCGAATGCGTTCAGGGTCGATACCGCGACCGTCATCTTCAACTTCAACCACAATGTCAGATTTGTCCTGATAAGCGCGGAGAGTTATCGTTGCCTCTTCCGGTTTACCTGCGGCAAGTCGTTCTGCGGGTGTTTCCACCCCATGATCAAGACTGTTGCGAACCATGTGAATGAGCGGGTCGCCAAGAAGATCGATAACATCTTTATCTGCCTGAGTTTCCTCACCAGCCATGACAAGATTGACGCGTTTGTCCAGTTTTCTTGAGATATCGCGAACCAATCGGGGGAATCTCTCGAATGCGCGCGAAACCGGAAGCATCCTCATCTGCATGGCGATATCCTGAAGGCCGGATACAATCTGATTTATTGTTCCGTGCTGTGCGTCAATTTCATCGGCCAGCGCAGGAACCTTGTAAATCGTGGCGGCTCTTTTTCCAAGATACGGCAGGCTGTTTTTGGCAATGATCATTTCCCCCACAAAATCCATGAGAGAGTTGATATGCTCCTGATCTACCCTGATATAGGTGGTTTTCTTTCCGCTGCTTTCGGCAGGAGTTGCTGTCTGCTCCTGTTCAGGAGCGGAAGGTGTGAAAACCGCACCAGGCGGTGGAGTTAAGGTCGGTTGCGCAACAACTGCAGGTTCAGGAGTTTGTTCCAGCAGATCCGGAGAAACCGGAATAACTGCGATCTGATCCTCGACATACGCAAAAATCCCGCGAACTGTCTCGCTATCAGCTGCTGCAACAACAAGAAAAGATAGGTTGCATACGAAAGGGTCGTAATTTTCATCAAAAGTGGCGTCAGACGTATTAACAATATCAAGGAGCAGCACTCCTGGAATTGTGCGGATAAGATTGATCGGGTCATCACCAAAGAAGAATGTGTCAGAGACAGGGGTGTAGCAAAGCGCAGTATGCGGTGCGTCGGATCCCTGAAGCGCTGAAGTGACAGTTTCTTTTCTGGCAGAGTCAAGCCCTGTAAGCCATTTGCGCAGTTCGGTTTCAAGCGGATTCGGTTCCGATGCCTCTGATGCGACAGCAACCTGAATGTTGGTCTCGGGAGCCGGTTCTTCTTTCATGGCTTTCAGAGTCGAAAGCAAACCTGCAGATTCCGTTTGAGCCGTTGCCGGCACTGCTCCGGTAGATTCTATCTGTTCTAGCCAGTTGCCGACCTGATCCAGAACAGCCAGAAAGAGGTCAGTCATACCGGAGTCAATGTTCTTTTTGCCGTTTCTGATGAGATCCATCAGATCTTCGGCCGCATGAGTCAGCGTTGTTATCGCGACATATTCTGGAAATATTCCTGACGTCCCTTTCAAAGTATGAAAAGAACGAAAAATGCCGTTGATAACTTCCGGGTCGTGGGAGTGCTTTTCAAGGTTCAGGAGGCCACTTGCGGCCATATCACAGTGGTCGCGACCCTCAAGAATAAATTGTGTTGCGAGCGATGAAAGTTGCACTGGCAGTTACCTCTTTATAAACGCACAGAAACCTCCGGGGTTTCTGATTCCCCGGAGGCCATAATTTAAGAATATTTGAAAGCTCATGTTTTTCGTTACTTCATTCCCTTGAAAAATTCCGGGAAGAAGTTTCTGGCAGTCGGGTAATATTTTTTTATCAGTTTCAAATAGGTTCCGTCTGACTGCGCTTTTTTGATGAAAGCATTGTAGGCTTCAAGAAGCTTTGGCGAATCTTTGGAGAAACCGGCCGCCATCTGCTGTTTGCCTGAAACAGGTCCTATGATCTTGATTTTCCCTTTCCATTTATCAAGGGCGACAAGAGCATCAGGAACGTCAAGAATACTTAGCTCGGCATCCTTGTTGAGCAGGGCAGGGGCTATCTCGTTAAGTTTGCCCTGGAAACAGACAATTTTTGCACCTGTTTCCGAAAGTTTGTAAAGTGCAGGGTCAAGACAGGTTTTCTCAAGAGTCAGAACGCTGCGCCCATTCATCAGCGCCTTGGTCAGTTCAATATCCTTGTCAATATTCTTTGTTGGTTTAATAGGTCTAACCGGTGAATCAGCTCTTGCAACAAGCCAAATCTGATTCGGGAATGTCGGAGTTGAAAAATTGACCACCTGCTGACGCCATGGAATAATCGTAAATCCGTTGGCAATAATGTCGCCTCTAACCGGCGCATCTTCGAGAAGTTCGGCTTTCCCGTTGACAACCTTCACCTTTTTACCGATCAGGTCCTGAACAATAGGCCCCCAGTCGCTCTGAACGAATTCGTATTTTACACCGAGCGATTTTGCAAAAAGCTTTGTCAGTTCAGCTTCCATCCCGTCACCGGAACCGGTATTGAAGTTGGCATACGGAAGACCGATATGGCGGAGAACACCGTTTTTCTTCACCTCATCCAGATCGGCGGCATAGAGAGCTGAGCCGCTGAAAAAAGAGGCAGCAAGAAAAAGGTATGTCAGTTTTTTTAGTAAGCCCTTCATATCAACTCCTTAAAAGTTTATTGCAGATAAATCCTGATCAGAGAAGAGCAGGTTTAGATCAAGTACGATCAGCAGATGCTCTCCATGATTCACGACTCCCGTAATGCAGTCCTGTGCGGCATTGCCGTGAGTTATTGCAGGGGGTGGCTGGATTTCACCCGAAGAAATACGGATAACCTCTGCGACTGCGTCAACAACAAAGCCGGTAAGTGAACCGCCAGCCTCCATAACCAGAATTCTTGAGCTTCGGCTGCTGTCTGTATCCATCAGACCGAAGCGGCGGCGCAATGAGATGATCGGAACAACCGTACCGCGCAGGTTGATTATGCCGTCGATATAAGACGGGGTATTCGGCATTTTGGTAATCTCAGGGAGTCGAATGATTTCCCTGACGGATAAAACGTCCACACCGTACTCTTCATGATCCAGCTCAAAGCTGACGAGCTGGATTATGTCGGTGGATATTTTGTTTATTTCACTTCTTATGGTTGGCAAATTTGACATATTGAATAATCTCCGACTTTATTGAATTTCAGATTATTAGCTGACTGCATATTTTCCTACAGCTTGAACAATCTCACCAATCGTTGGAGCTCTTCTGCATTTCCGCTCAGTTGTGCTGCTGCGGTGGCGGATTCGTGAGCTCCGAGAGAAGTCTGCTGAACTACATCGGTAATCTGCATCATGTTGCTGGATATTTCGCTGGTGGTTGCTGTCTGCTCTTCGGCAGCGGTTGCAACCTGGTTTATCTGCATTGCAACGTCGTTTACCTGCTGGAGTATTTCCTGCAGAGCCTGGCCAGACTTCTGAGCCTCTTCGGTACCGGTCTCAACCTGATGAACTCCCTGCTCCATGGCAACAACAGCACCTTTTGTTTCGTTCTGAATAGCTTTGATCATTTCACCGATTTCGCGTGTGGCGCGAGTGGTGCGCTCGGCAAGGGCACGAACCTCATCTGCAACAACGGCAAAGCCGCGTCCCTGCTCACCGGCACGGGCTGCTTCAATGGCTGCGTTCAGAGCCAGCAGGTTGGTCTGATCTGCGATATCTTCAATTGTTCCGATAATTGCGCCGATCTGATCGGAGCGTGCTCCCAGACTTTCTACGGTTTTTGCGGATTCCTGAACTTTTTCAGCGATCTGTCCCATAACCCTGACGGTTCTTTCAACGACTTCTGCACCATCGCTTGCTGACTGGGAAGCGCGCTGCGCGCCCTCGGCCGCCATCTGGCAATTCTGGGCGATGTCGCCGGAGGTTGCAGACATCTCTTCGCCGGCGGTGGCAACAGTACCCGCCTGTGCGGCAACTTCTTCAGCGCCGGTTGCGATACGCTCGGCGGTTGTGTGGAGCTGGCTGGAAGCGGCGGCAACCTGAGTTGATGTCGAGGAAATCTGGCTGATTATGCCGTGCAGTTTCTCGATAAACTGATTGAACATTTTGCTGACCTGGGCAATTTCATCACTGCCGCTTGCATCAAGCCGTTTGGTGAGATCCCCTTCTCCCTGTGCGATGTCTGTTGTGCGCTCAAGGAAAACAGCGAGAGGTTTTGTGATGGAACGGATGATGGTAAGTGCCAGAAGGAAGGCGAGTACAAAGGCGATAACGGCAAGAACAACAATCGTATTTTGAATCTTGCTGCTGGAAGCAACAGACTCTTTAACAGTCGCTTCCATCCTTTTGTCGATCTGTTCGGCAAATTCGATGATCATTTTCTGTGCTTCATCAGCAGGTTTTTTGTAAGGTCCCATCGCTTCGTTTGCTTCTTGAGGAGTTTTAATGGTACCTGCCTTTATCTGCTCATATACTTTGTCGAATCCAACTTCATACTCTTTTATCAGTTTGGTGACGGTGCTGATCGTCTCTTTGTCTTTTGGGGAGTCAACCAGTTTTCCAAGTTGATCCAAACGCTTATGGAAGCGCTCGCCGTTATCATCAAACTTCTTCATATATTCATCTGTTTTGGCTGTATCGGAGATATTCAGGAACAGGTCTTTTTCATATCGACGGAAAATATTCATGTTGGCACGGGAACGTTGGGCGTATTCAACCTGTTTGGCGTCATCGTTTGCAACGTCGTTCAGATGTCCTTCCATCTTCTCCAGGCCGATCCAACCAGCAGCACCGATTATACCAATGAAAAGCAGCATGATAACGAAAGCGATAGTAAGACGGGTGCTGATTTTAAGGCTTGTAAGCATTGTTTGTTCTCTCCTTTTTTATTTAGTTATATTTTGAGTGTCAGAACTTCTCAAATTCATCATCCAGATGGTCCGGGCCTGCCTGACCAAGCTGAAGATTTACTCCGCCTCCTGTTGGGCGCTTCGTCTGCTGTGATGGGCTTTTTGCGTGAGCGATCTGCATTCTCTTTGCCGGTTTGCGAGAAGCTGATGCTAATGAGCTTCGTCCTGCATTGCCGATGTCGAAGAAGCTGATAGAATGCTGCAACTGCTCTGCCTGACTGGAAAGCTCTTCTGATGTGGAAGCCATTTCTTCAGAAGCGGAAGCGTTCTGCTGGATGACCTGATCGAGCTGCTGGATCGCTTTATTGATCTGCTCGGCTCCGGTGTCCTGCTCTTTACTGGAAGCGGTGATCTCCTGTACCAGTTCGGATGTTTTCTGAATGTCAGGCACCATCTTGGTCAGCATTTCTCCAGCCTGTTCGGCTATGGCAACGCTGCGGCTTGAAAGACCGGAAATTTCACCGGCGGCTGATTGGCTGCGCTCGGCAAGTTTGCGGACTTCGGATGCGACTACGGCGAAGCCTTTGCCATGTTCACCGGCACGCGCTGCTTCGATAGCGGCATTAAGAGCAAGGAGGTTTGTCTGGCGGGCGATTTCTTCGATGATACTGATCTTGGTAGCGATTTCCTTCATGGCGGCAACTGTTTCAATAACCGCTTTGCCACCTTCTTTGGCATCTACGGAACTCTTTATAGAGATTTTCTCGGTCTGCATGGCGTTGTCGGTGTTCTGGCGAATGCTGGAGGCCATCTCTTCCATGCTGGAGGAAATCTCTTCGGCTGATGCGGCCTGTTCGGTGGCTCCCTGACTCATCTGTTGAGCCGTGGAGGATAACTGCTGGCTTCCGGAAGCGACGTTGTCCGATGCTGACATAACTTCACCGACCACCTGCTTCAGCTTTTCCACCATATTCTTAATTGCAGACATCAACTGGCCGGTTTCATCAGTGCTGGTAACATTTACTTCGAATGTCAGATTACCGCCGGCCATCTTGTTGGCAACCTCAACAGCTTCAGCCAATGGACGAACGATTCCTCTTGTAAGAAAAATAGCTGTAAATATGGCAATCATTATTCCGGCAATACCAAGGCCGAACATAAGGTTACGGGCGGATGTAAACTCTTTTTGGGCTTCTTCAAAACGCATTTTGCTTCGCTCCGAATTGTGCTGGATCAATGCCTCAATTTCATCGGATACCTTTCGGCCGGCCGGTCCAGCCTCTTTTGAAATCATTGCAGCGGCTTCAGCCTCTTTTGCCGATAGCCCCAGTTCAATTACTTTGTTGTTTATCGGACTTGCAACAGCCATTGCTTCTTTAATCCTGGCAATAAGTTCAAGTGCTTTTTTGTCCTCTTTGTTGGTCATATCCTCCATCTTCTTGAACTTTTCAGCGTAATCCTCGCGGAATTTAACCACTCGCTGCTGGTACTCTTTCTGCTTTTCTGGATTATTGTTGAGAACAATATTTCTTAAATTTATAAACACCTGGTTCAGGTCATTATTTGTGTCGTTGAGCAGGTCGATGCGTACATTATTGACCTTGACTATCCGCTCGAGATTAGCCTGGATACCGGACATCCCTGTTACGCCTTCCCAGATAAGAACTGCCATAATCACCAGTAGTAGACCAAAGCCAAGTGTCATTCGTTTTCCAATTTTCATGTTTGCAAACATACTTTTGTCTCCCTTTTGAATTTTATAGTGATTGCACAGCAGCCAGTTCAGCACCGGAAAAAATCCTGTCAATATCGAGTATCATTACAAAGCTTCCGGTATGCTTGCCCATCCCTTTTATAAAATCAGTGTTAAGATGTGTGCCGATATGCGGAGCAGCTTCGATCTGTTGTGGTTCCATTTCGATAACTTCCTGAACAGAATCGGCAAGTGAACCGAGAACGATTATCTCGCCGTCCAGTTCGACCTCAACCACGATTATGCAGGTATTGACGGTTTTCTCGGCACTCTCCATGCCGAACTTCACACGCATATCTATGACAGGAACGACATTCCCCCGCAGGTTTATCACGCCGCGCATGAAAACCGGAGTCTGCGGAACCTTGGTAATGCTGGATTCCTCCAATATTTCCCGCACCTTGGCAACATCAAGTGCGAACACCTCGTCGGCCAGTTTGAATGTCAGGTACTGGGTTGTTTCCAATTTTGCTTCCGATTTGATTTCCATAACAAATTTACCCCTCCGTACTAAGAATTATGGATACTTTCGATGTTTTACCAGACGATTCTAACAGTGTCTATTCAGGTAATTAACTAGATGAACAATATTTTTAGTAATTATCGTATGTCAGCGCCTTCACCTGACGTTTACCGGCGGAAATTTGACGATTGCTTTTTCCGGAATTCCCAATATTGAAAAAACTGATTGAGTGCTGCAACTGATCTGCCTGACTGGAGAGTTCCTCTGAGGTTGAAGCCATCTCTTCAGAGGCGCTGGCGTTCTGCTGGATTACCTGATCAAGCTGCTGGATTGCCTTGTTGATCTGTTCGGCGCCTGTGTCCTGCTCTTTGCTGGAAGCGGTGATTTCCTGTACCAGTTCAGATGTTTTCTGAATATCCGGCACCATTTTGGTAAGCATTTCACCAGCCTGTTCGGCAATTGAAACGCTGCGTGTTGAGAGGGTGGAAATTTCGGCAGCGGCTGATTGGCTCCGTTCAGCCAGTTTACGAACCTCCGATGCGACAACGGCAAAACCTTTGCCATGTTCGCCGGCTCTGGCCGCTTCGATGGCTGCATTTAGCGCTAACAGGTTGGTCTGACGGGATATTTCTTCAATTATACTTATTTTGGTCGCAATTTCCTTCATTGCCGCAACTGTTTCAGTAACCGCTTTGCCACCCTCTTTTGCATCTGCGGCACTCTTAACCGCAATTTTTTCAGTCTGCATTGAGTTGTCAGTATTCTGGCGGATGCTGGAAGTCATCTCTTCCATGCTGGACGAAACCTCTTCCGCTGCCGCAGCCTGCTGTGTGGCACCCTGACTCATTTCCTGGGCTGTGGCAGAGAGTTCCTGACTCCCTGAGGCTACGTTATCCGCAGCCGACATGACATCACCAACCACAACTTTGATTTTTGAAACCATGTTGCGGAGCGATGCGTAGACACCACGGTCGTTTTTGCCGTCACCCTCAAAGGCAACGGTCAGATCTCCTTCTGCCAGACGGTCGGTGATTCCGGCAATGGTTGTGGGTTCCCCTCCAAGCTGATTCAGGATCGAGCGACTGATCAGCCAGCCGAGAATGCTGCCAAGAACAAGCGCAACAAATCCGAGTCCGATGATTGCATTGCGCACTTGATCAGCAAGCTTATTTGCTTCTTTGCCGGTTTTATCAAAGCCTTCTTCCTGATATTTCAGCATTGCATTTACCGCTTCAAAATAGGCGTTTTGATGCTTTCTGAAATCCTTGATCAGGTAGTTTGTTGCATCATCCCATTTGTTCTGCTCAAACATTACAAATATCGGCTTACGGGCTTCGGTGTATCTGCCGCGCGCTTCTTTCAGCTCTTTGAGCAGTTTTTTTCCTTCTTCGCTCTTGACTGTTTTATCAAGCTGTTCGATGTTTTTTGTAACTGCCTCGCCGGCTTTGACAATCCTCTCCATCTCTTTTTTGGCGGTTTCTGCATCTTTGGCAAGGTTGATGTTGCGCAGGGCGCGCGCCACCACATTAACCTGTTCGGCAATATCATACAGGGTGACCACCTTCGGGTATTTGTCTTCGGTAATGCTGGTTACCATGCTGTCAAGTTTCTTTGTGCCGGCGACACCGAACAGAGATACGATAACAAGCAGCAGAAGAACTGCTCCGAATCCTGCCGTCAGCCTGGTTGCTACCTTCATGTTGTTGAACATTTAGTATTTCCTCCTGTTTTGGTTGTGTATACATACTGCAATCTAGATGTTTATATCAGATAAAAAGTCATCTGCAAGTGATCGGGATGATTTTTTTTGTGCTGTTGGAATGTCTATTCTCTAACTTTGTATTGCTCCGCAATAAATGCCCATCGGGCCAGTTTGACAGCATTATCCGCCTGCAGTTTTTTCATCAGATTCGCGCGATGAACTTCAACGGTGTTGAGGCGTATGTTGACCCGTTCGGCAATTTCTTTGGATGTGGCCCCCTTGCCGACCTGAATAAGAATTTCACGTTCGCGGGGGGTTATCTGCTGGAGAAGAGTGATTTGCTCTTCGGTAAGAACTGTTTTGGCCGCATGGGAACGGATAGTTTCAATCCTGTGCAGACGTCCGACAACAGCGGCAACCAACTCTTCTGCGGAAAACGGTTTGGTCAGATAATCGTCTGCACCGACGTTCATGCCGCGCCGGATATTGTTGCGGTCTCCAAGAGCCGTTACAAAAATAAACGGGATGTCATCGAAGTTGCTATCTTTTTTCAGATATTCAAGGACTGAGTAGCCATCCATTTCCGGCATCATGATGTCGCAGAGTATCAGATCAGGACGATTCTCTAATGCTGCTGCGATTCCTAATGCTCCATTTTTTGCGGTCCTGACTTCAAACCCTTCCATTTTCAGGATGAGCGAGATAGAACTTCGAAAGTTGTCGTCGTCTTCAATAATAAGGATCGAATTCACTGAATATTTTCCTCCTTGGCAGAAGCAATACCAATCGGAAGGTCCACTCGAAATGTTGTCCCTTTTCCGGCTTTACTTGTCAATGTGATGCTGCCATTCAGCTGCTGTAATGCCTCGTGAACAATCGAAAGTCCGAGGCCGAGCCCGTTTCTGGCTTCGATGTTTGTGCCACGGTAGAATGCCTCGAAGATTCGTTGCTGGTCAACTTCCGGAATGCCGATACCGGTATCGGAAATTTCAATAAGCAAGTGATTTGACTGACGGGTGACGTCCAATGAAATTGTCCCTCCGGATGGGGTGAATCTGAATGCGTTGGTAAGGAGATTTTCAAGCATTCGTCTGAACTGGGTACGGTTAATCATGAATGTCCCGCATTCAGGCTG
>CAJBRY010000762.1 GCA_903958085.1 uncultured Geobacteraceae bacterium | reverse complement strand
GGCAACGTTAACCCCTTGTGATTTGATTTTTTTGAACATGTCTTTCTTTTTGCTATTTGGCTGATTTAATGAATTACCAGTAAACAGGAATATCACCTTTTTCTACCCATCGCAGTATCTGCTTTACTGCATTATCCATAGTATGATGACTTCTCAATTTTATTGCGGCATTTTCAGAAATTTTTCTTGCTATTCTTTTATCCTTTTGAAGCATCGAAATCAGTTCAACAATTTCCTCGGGACTGTCATCATAAAAAAGAATCTCTTTGTTCGGCTCAAAGAGCTGCATTGCCTTCGGTCTGTTCTTGAGCCTCATGGTTATCACCGGTCTTCCCGCCGCCATTCCTTCATAAATTCTTCCAGGAAACGCCTTCACAAAATGCGGCAACTGAACAACCGCGATACCCCTTTTCAGCCCCTCTATCCAACTCCTGAACAATCGCACCCGCATATTTTGCAGAGCTCCCACGTAGGCGTTGTTATAGTAACCTGCTAATACAGGGAGTGCTCTTAGAGCGGTTTCATATAACATTTGGGTTGCATTAAAGAGTTTAGGGTGAATGCCACTATTTTCCATGGGTGTGAGATGGAGCATGCACCGTGATAAATCTGGATGCTCTACAAATCGGATTCGCGCACCATAAAGCGGCCCTGAAAAACTGGCTTTATCATAGATTGGTTCTTGAATTGATCGGACTATTGACCACTCAGGAACGCCAACTACCCACCACAAGGCTCGTTTACCACATTCGTTTTCAATGAGATCCACATCCGCTTCATCAACACATAGGGCATGAGTAAAATAAGCAAGCTGACGTTTCACCACATCACAGCGTGTTCTCAATACCGGTGCATAGAAACATTCATTTTCATCATAACACAACGATTCACCGAGCATGGCCAAGCGAACAGGAGCAAGTTCTGACACAAAATCCAAAAAATCGTTGCTATATTCTGAATGAACGACCTCCATCCATACCATGTCAAACTTTTGAGCCCCAACTCTTTCCTTAACTGCCTTCATCCAGTTATTTGAATTCTTGTTAGCATATAGTTTTATAAATGACTGAATGTTGGCCCCATTTGATTCAAGACCAACATTGAAACCTAATTGCGCTTGATAACCCCAACTTTTTGCAGTTTTCCATCGGGGAAATTCAAGGTGGATGACCAGAATTTTTTGTTTTTTTGGCATGGTATTTCTTTGGAAAGTGATTATTTCACGGGATAGATTACCAGTAAAAATCCAACGGTAAACCTATCCAAATCCTTCATAAAGTTAGCATTGATTGCAAACATTTCTCTTCGACTGATCACAGTGTTTGATGCATTCATCTTATCATAGATGGTACGTAGAAAAAATCGTTCGCTGGAAACTTGTATCCACTAGAGTTCTCATATATTGGTCATCAATCAGTTTCATCATCTGAGGTCCTCCGGGCGTATCGGCCGTGGTTTGTAATAGATCGATGATCTGTTGATGCTCAGAAGACCTCGTTGACGCTTGAGACTCAGTCCCAGATGCTTTGAATCAAGCATCGTTTTGCACAGTTATGGTTCTAAAGACCGAGTCCTTTTGACAAAAAATCCTTTTCTACCTTCAACTGCCCGATTTGACGGTAGAGTTCACCCACCGTGGCGTTATGTTGCTTTTTGGTTTTCTGCCCTTTATCAAACAACTCGGCGGCACCCTCGACCAGTTCCCGCTTCCAGCGCCCGATCATGGTAGGATGAATTTCAAATCGGCGGCAAGCTCGGCGATAGTTGTCTCATTTCGCAGGGCGGCAAGTGCCACTTTGGCCTTGAATTCAGGACTGTACTGTTTTCGTTTCTTAATCATATGAAACTCCTTTCAGGTTATGACTCAGATCTTAGGGAAATGGAAAATATTGATTTACCACTTATGCCATCTCCGAGGGTTGGAATTAATATTATTCATTGCGCAAAATTCTAATCCAACTAGATAGATGTTTAATGGTATATTGGTATTTTATGGATCCCTTAGCACATTGTCCAGATTTTGGGTACCACCGCAATACTTCCATTTTTTTTGCACTCTTGGATGTGGATGATTAAAACATTCGTATTTCACTGGTATCTTCAAACCACCGTGCTTGATTTATTTCTTATCCATGCGTCAACAAAAAAATAGTTACAGTTAACTACACAGATACAATTTACGGCTTAACAATCCACCAATCTGGTAGTTCAACTTGCAATACGAGTTTGTTGTTAACTGCAAATTCAGAAACAGCTTTTACTACGCCATCATGTTCCCTACAATAGCCATTGTAAAAATCATGCCCACCAAGCGTTCCTCCTTTTTTTAAAAGAGGGTAGTAGTTTTCAATATCAGCCTTAACAAAATCGTAAGCATGGTTGCCGTCGATATAAACAAAATCAAGCTCATCTGTTATTTCATAAATAGCATCTTTGGATAGCTGGTTTAACCAAATAATTTGATCTTTATAGTTTTTGAGTTTGATAATGGCCTCTTTTTGTGCCTCAGATAAAGGTGCATGATCGACGCCATAATGTAAATAACCCTCAGAATATTCATCGTACATATCGTATGGGTCAATTAAATATAATTTTTTTATTGATAATGTTTTCAATAAACTCAGCGAATGACTCCCTTTATATACACCAATTTC
>CAJBRY010000761.1 GCA_903958085.1 uncultured Geobacteraceae bacterium | reverse complement strand
CAGGGGTTCCTTGCGACATAGCCTCGCTAATTACCATGCCAAATCCTTCAAAAAAACTTGGAAACAAAAGTACATCGTTGTTTCGCATTTCTTCTAGAATCTGATGGTGAGGAAGGGATTCAAAATAGCGATGCTTGCTTAAGTTGCTTTTTATTATTGAATTTCCAAAATAATCGAATGAAAGGATTTGATTGCATGAGTGAAACAACTATTGGAGTTATCGGCGGAAGCGGTCTGTACGATATGGAAGGGCTTGAACAGGTTGATAGGATCACGCTTGAAACACCGTTCGGCGCTCCTTCTGACGAATATGTTACAGGTGTTCTCAACGGCGTTAAAATGGTTTTTCTCCCTCGCCACGGTCGAGGGCATCGTCTGCTTCCGTCCGAAGTAAACTATCGTGCCAATATTTACGGCATGAAAAAGCTCGGTGTTGAGCGAATTATTTCAGTTTCTGCGGTAGGAAGTCTGAAAGATTCCATTGCGCCCGGGCATATTGTTATCCCTGATCAATTTTATGACCGTACCAAGGGGATAAGAAAAGATACTTTTTTCGGTGACGGCGTTGTTGCTCACGTCGGTTTTGCTGATCCGGTATGCAGCGATTTGTCCGACACTCTCTACAACGCAGCCCGGAAAGCAGGTGCAACTACGCACAAAGGTGGCACCTACATTTGCATGGAGGGACCGGCTTTTTCAACACGCGCCGAATCATTTTCCTATCTGACATTGAGCGCATCGGTAATCGGCATGACCAATCTGACTGAGGCCAAACTGGCACGAGAAGCGGAGATCTGCTACGGAATTATTGCGCTTTCCACCGACTATGACTGCTGGCACGATTCTCACGATGATGTAACAATTGAAGCAATTATCAAGATTATTCACCAGAATGTAGCTATGGCTAAAAATATTATCCGTCATGCCGTGACAGAAATTGCCAGCGAACGCTCTTGTTCCTGCGGTACAGCCATGCAGTATGCAATAATTACGGATCGTTCTGTTATTACGGAAGCAACAAAACAGAAACTGGAACTGATTGTCGGGAAGTATATGTAGGGAATAAATGATTGAAAAACTAGACTAAAAGAGGCTGACACCTTTATGGTATCAGCCTCTTTTAGTTTGAAAAAACTAAGATGAAAGAAAAACTACGGCAAAGTTACATCCGCAATGGAAACAGTCATGCCATCAAGCTGATCACCCTGCCTGCTTCCCTCGCTGTATGTCACTATAGCAGGTACAGTGTTAAAAGCACTGGAAACAATTGCAGCCGCACCATTATCTAACTGCTGAAGAGAAACTGTAGCAATTTCACCGGTAGATTTTACACCAGGCACCGCACTGCTAGTTAATAAGACCTTCAAAGTGCCTTTAGAAGTAGCGGATGCCGGAGTATAAGTAACGTCAGGGGATACTTTTTTGCTTTGATCAGCATCAGTAAAAATGCCAGAATTTAGAATTATACCAGTTGCAACAGGTGTAACATTATCAGGCAGAGTGAACGTAAAGTAAACACTATTAATCGCTTTTTCACCAAGATCAACTCCGTTAGCATTCAGATTGATCTTGAATGTTCTCTTTGTGTAAGTTGCACTTGGAGCAACATCCCCTCCTCCACTCCCACAGGCGGTAAGAAGCAGAACCAGCAGCGAAAAGAACAAAGCATAGGAAATATATTTTTTCATATTTTAACTCCCAATTATAATTAATAAAGCTGACAGAAAGTATTCAAATTCATTACCAACTTCCAATTCCTATGATTCTTCTCAAAATCAGTGTTACATCAGCAATATCAACCTTGCCATCACCAACCGGAACTCCATCGACTACTGGCGCAACATCATAGCGAATCAAGTCAGCTGCTGATAGTGATGTTCCTCCATAATAGGCCTGCAGAGCTTTAAGAGCATCTGCAACACTTGGAGATATTGAAGTGCCACCGTTACCGTTGCGCTTGACAGCAGTAACCGTGACGGTACAGTTTCCAGTGATTGCACCAGTTGTGTAAATGTTGCCGCTTATTGTGCCACTATTACAGCCAGTAGCGTAGACCCCATAACCAGGGACAGTTGGTAAAATAGTAAAGCTGGCGGTAGAACCGCCCAGTTTGTTTTGTACCGTAGCCGGCGAAATACTGCTGTTATTTCCAGCTGAAGGCGTTACGCTAAAAAGGTTGTATGTCCATTTTGCGTAAAGCGTTTTGTTTTTAGTAATTGGTGTTGTAAAGGAGAAAGGTAAATCCGTTTCACTATCATACCAACCAGAAAAGGCATAATCTGATCTTGTAGGAACAGTCGGTACAGTTGCAGACGTATTATATTTAATACTCTGAGATGAAACTTCACTGCCTCCTTCGCCGGTAACGAAGCTAACGGTATAGTTGTTTATAGTCCAATTTGCATAAAGTGTCTTGTTACCCTTTATCGGCTCTGCAAAATCAAAAGCTGGATTTAAGCCGCCATTAGATAAGCCAATAGTAGGATACCAACCGGCAAAAGTGTGTCCGTCTTTAGTTGGGTTGGCTGGCTTAGTTGCATAACCATTATACGGAATGTTAGGTAGAGCCTCAACCGTACTGCCACCCTGACCACTGTTGAAGCTAACGGTATACTTGTTTATTGTAAACGTCGCTGTAACACTTTTTACACCACTGACAGTCACTTTACATTCGTTGGGTCTACTGGGGTCTTCAACAACACACCCTGACCAGCTTGTAAAAGTCTGGTCTGATGATAATGGTGTTGGTGTTGCGGTAAGCACAACCACTTGCTCCTTGTCAAAGCGACTCATACAGGTTGTACCGCAAGATATTCCTGCAGGAAGACTGCTGATGCTCCCGCTACCGGTACCGGCTGTATTAACCGTCAAAACATCCAATGTGCCTGATTGTCCACCACGAACTGGCCAAACATAATAGGAATCGTACTTGAACCTGTGATCCACTCCTCCAACGCCCATATATACGCCCCAGGCACTATGCGGTCCAAAATAACTGGTGGACGACCAATATAGGAAAGGTTGGACGTTGATAAAGCCCTGCGTATTAAGCCAGTCAGAAGGATTAATTACCGGATTGGCTTCTGTGGAATAATTAGTCGGCAGACTGGCAAGCTCATTTATGTTCGGCAATCGCCAGTCTGTCTGATAGCTTCCTGAATTGCTGATGTCACCGCAATCATTCTCATTCATCAAGCCAGTTGCGTTCAATGAGTTTATTAAACCAGGTCTGCTTAATCCCCTCGCTTCAGGAAGAATATTTGAAATTGCATTCTGCCAGTCACTTGTGGCATTAGCACAATTTGCATTCTTCAACCATATCAAACCGGTCATGTTGTCGGTCAGTGTGCCGTCGTAATTGTTGGTGAACCTAGTTGACGGGACAGCTATCCCCATTGGAATGCTTGCACCGTTTTTTGCGGCATCTTTCTGCCAGGTCATGCCGTAAACCTTGTCGGTTATTGTAGTTTCATTCTCAGTAAACAGAGGGTCTGTCTGGGCAGCCCCCATCAGTTTTTCGCCATCCTGTCCTGTTTCAGGACAGTCACTCTCTTCAATTATACCTGTATCTACATTTGGTGGGCCATAACACTTGATTTGACCAGTTCTGGGGAGCAGAATGGTGCTTTGCGTATATGGCATATATGCCGAGCAGTGTGCATCAGTAGGCAGTTGATCTATTCCATTTCCCCCAGTCCCGTCACATCTCCAAAACCATGGACCGCTGCCGGATACCACAGATTCCGTGCCGACGGCACATAGGTTGGTGTCAGGTGCAACAGTGAATGTTTGACCTGAACTGCTTCCGCAGACACCATTAAATACAGTTACCACAACTTGTTCGGCACAAACTTCATTAAATCCAGTAAGCAAAACTATACTTGCGACGAGCAAACAAGAAAACCATCGGAACTTTTTCATGTCTTTCATGGGATTTCCTTTCTGAATTGTTTCTGTATTTCTAAATCGTAATATATGTAAGTGGTAACAACATTTTGTAGCGTGTGAAAATACACCCAGACTGTAGATGGTGTCAACGCATTTTTAGAAAATATAACTTGGAGAAATATTTGTTCTTCTTGTCCGAATGCGGTTAGATCTTAATCTACCATTGTGCAATGACCCTTCTACGTGGTAAAGTTCCTCGCATGCCAGTATTTTAGCACATATAAAGAGAGGTTTCCCGTGTTAAAACAGTTAGCAAGTGAGATAAAGGATCGCGATGCCGTTAACGCTGTTTTTTTGGTCAAGGACAAGGTCATGGCAATGGCCAAAAACGGTAAACCGTATATGAACCTGCGCCTTATGGACAAAAGCGGTGATATTGAAGCTAAGCTCTGGGATAATACAGAGGTTTTGGATAAGGAGTTTGAAAAGGACGATTTTGTTAAAGTGCGTGGCAAGGCCTCAGTTTATATGAACAAAATGCAGGTAGTCATTGCAGAGATCGCCAGAGTACCGGTGGAAGAAGTCACCTTGGCTGATTTTCTGCCGGTATCTCCACGAGATGTTTCAGAGATGAAGCAGGAATTCACGGAAACTGTCTCAGCTTTAGGAAACCCCCACTTGAAATGCCTAATGGAGGCTTTTCTTTCCGATGAACCATTTATGACCCAGTATTGCCAGGCACCGGCTGCAAAGGGGATGCATCATGTGTATCTTGGTGGATTACTGGAGCATTCTCTTGCGCTTGTCAAACTTGTAAAGAAAATTGCTCCGTTATATGGCGGCCTGAACGTGGATCTTCTGGTCGTTGGGGCGCTGTTACACGACGTAGGCAAGATTTACGAAATGAGTTTTGAAAGGGCTATTGACTATACTGACGCAGGCAAACTTTTGGGGCATATTACTATTGGTGTGGAACTGGTGGATGAAAAAATCCGTCTGGTTGAAGGTTTCCCACGAGAATTGGCAATGCTCCTCAAACATATGCTGCTATCCCACCACGGACTGTACGAATATGGCTCACCTAAACGCCCTAAAACGGTTGAAGCTACCATTCTTAATTATCTGGATGATCTGGATTCAAAAATCAACGGCATACGTGCTCACATCGCTAAAGAAAAGGTTTCGACATCTCGTTGGACAGCTCATCACCGGCTCTATGACAGATATTTTTTTAAGAGCAATGGCATGGACGACGAGCAGGAAGTGGAATGCATACGAGATGAAACCTGTCAGATGTCACCGCCGGAACCGCCCGAAGAGCCAATTAAACTACAGGAACGGCAGTCTTTTAATAACCAGCCCCTCAAGGCGCTGGAGAATCTAAAACTTTTCTGATTCATCACGAGGGGCTGTCATCAGCCCCTTTTCATCTCTATTTTCAATTCCGAAATTTTTTTTCTCAAAGTATTTCTGTTAATTCCCAGCACGTCAGCAGCCTTAACCTGATTCCATCGACATTTTTCAAGCACCAGGCGGATCAGCGGTCGCTCGACCTGCTCAAGTACCATTGCATGAATATCCCCTTTATCAAGCCCTTCAATGCCGTTCATGCATGAACGCAGCTTAAGATCTACCAACAATTCCAGCGACGTTTCCTCAGTTCCGCTGTTATTTGCCGTTTCCTTTAAAGTCAGCAGATTTCCAAAATCCAGAGCGGTAAGCTGAGGGTCATTTGAGAGAATTACTGCTCTCTTGATTGAATTTTCAAGCTCACGTACGTTGCCAGGCCAAGAGTGGGCTTTCAGTAGCGCCACCGCATCATCTGCAAGCCGTTTCGGTGCAAGTGACATTTCCAGACAGGAACGCGACAGAAAATAGTTGGCCAGATCGATAATGTCATCGCGGCGCTCTCGTAGCGGAGCAAGTGTTATTGGAACAACATTAAGCCGATAGTAAAGGTCTTCACGAAATTCTTTCTGTCGCACCTTTTCAATCAGCAGCTGATTTGTCGCAGCCACAATCCTGACATCGACAGTAACATTCTGGTTCCCGCCAATTCGCGTAACCTCCTGCTCCTGCAGAACCCTTAAAATCTTTGCCTGCAGGTCAAGCGGCATATCTCCGATCTCATCCAGAAATAGTGTGCCGTGGTTGGCCTGCTCAAACTTACCTTGCTTGCGCTCTCCTGCACCTGTAAATGCACCTTTTTCAGAACCAAAAAGCTCACTTTCGAGCAAATCGCGCGGTATTGCTGCGCAATTAATTGCAACAAAAGGCTTGCCGAGACGCCCGGAATTGAAATGAACAGCTCGTGCAACCAACTCCTTGCCAGTACCGGATTCCCCCTCAATCAATATGGTGACATCACTTGCTGCAACCTTGCCGATGGTTTTGTAGACATCTTGCATAGCAGCAGAATTGCCGATGATGTTTTTCTCAACCAGGTAACGTTCTTTTAGTTCTTGTTTGAGATTCGTCACTTCTCCTGCAATATCCCTGGCTCTGGCAACCTTTTCGAGTATCGCGTCTATGACATCGAGGTCAAACGGCTTGGTGATGTAGTCGTAAGCACCCCGCTTCATCGCCTCCACGGCATTCTTCATACTGGCTTCGGCAGTCATTATAACTACCAGCAGATCATTGTTCAGGTCGCGTATTTTGTCCAGTAGGTCAAGGCCGGTTATACCTGGCATCTTGATGTCAAGAATTGCCAGATCATAGCAGTTGTCCTTTATGAGCTCGAGCGCCTGACGACCGTCATGAGCAAGGTCTACGCTGAAACCTTTTTGTTTAAGGGCTTTTGAAAGCACCCACCGGATACTCTCTTCATCATCGGCTACAAGAATTCTTTTAAGTGGCATAATGAACCTCTTTTTGATTGTTTATCTTACAAGCGGTAGTAAAACTGTAAATTTTGTTCCATGCCCAGGATCAGATTCGGCCTTTATCATGCCGCGATGTTCCGAAACAATTTTATGGCATATAGTCAGTCCAAGGCCTGTTCCGCCTGATTTGGTACTGTAGAAGGGTGTCCAGATATTTTCAAGATCTTCCTGCGGAATGCCTGTACCATCGTCTGTTACTTCAATTGCAACCATTCGTGAATTGCAATGATTTTGAGTCATGCGATAATCTGACAGAACCCTGCTTGTCACTGTAAGACGGCCATTGTCGCCTATCGCATCAATGGCATTACAGATTAGGTTAAGGAATAGTCTGGTCAACAATTCTTCATCTGCAATAATTTCTGGGATGCTTGGATCAAGCTGCTTGTTGAAGGAAATTTCCCTGTCTGAAACAGCCTGCTTCTGCAAAAGTAAAATATCACCAAGTATTTTGTGCAGATTGACAGGTTCGAGCTTGAGTGCCCGCGGAGAAGCAAGTTCAAGCAATTCCCTGATGATATGATCAATGCGCTCCGTCTCACGGATAACGACCCGAGTATATTCAAGTTTGTCGCTTTGCGGTTCAAACTCGCGTTCCAACAACTGGGCAGCCCCTTTGATACCACCCAGAGGGTTTTTTACTTCATGGGCAAGGCCTGCGGCGAGCGTCCCAAGCGTTGAAAGACGGTCTGCCTGACGTACGGCCGCCTCCAGTTCACGGATATAAGTGATGTCCTTAAGTGTTAGAATAGCGCCGATGTTTTCGCCACTTCCTTGGACCAGAGGATAGCAGGTAACGGCAACCGGAGTAACCCTTCCAGTTGAACGGACAACGACATTTTCGTGGTCCGAAATGGTGATACCGGTCTGCATGGTTTTTCTGAGCATCTCGATCAGAGTG